>CAKUJL010000008.1 GCA_934661715.1 uncultured Oscillospiraceae bacterium
TATAGTCCTTCGGGGTCAGGCAGCTTGCCGTGACGCACTCAGTAAGGCCGTAGCCCTGCCGGATCTGGACAGAGGCGTTGTGCGCCTTGAGGAAGTCGTCGACCTTCTTTTTCAGCTCGATGGACAGGCTGTCGCCGCCGCAGAACACGCCCTTCAGGCAGCTTAAGTCCGCGTTCTCCAGCTTATCGGCCCGCAGCAGCGCCTCAAAGAGCGTCGGCACGCCGGGGATGATGTTGGGCTGCTTTTTAATTAAGAGATCCGCGTACGTCGCGACGTTGAACTTCGGAACGAGGATGCAGCACGCGCCGCCGATTAACGCCGTGTGGATGCCGATGCCGAGACCGAAGCCGTGGAACACGGGCATGACCGAGAGCATCTTGAGCCCGTTGATGGGCGCAAAGCCGGAGGCCGCAATGGTCTGAAGACCCAGCGCGTTAAAGTTCATGTTGGAAAGCAGGATGCCCTTCGTCGTGCCGGTCGTGCCGCCGGAATAGAGAATGGACGCGCCTTCTTCGGGCTTCTGCGGATTTTTCGGCAGGAAGGCATTGAGTTTTTTACCCTTGCGGAGGAAATCCTTCCACCAGATGTAATTGCCCTTGCGGTCGGGGTGCGGATATTTGCGGCCGGCGGTCAGCGCGTAGCCGACAGCCAGGTGCGGGAAGAGTTCGTCTTCGATCTTCGCGATGATGAGCTTCGTGTCGGGGTCATCGAGCTCGGGCATGATGGGCGCAATTTTGCCGTAGAACTGGTCGAGCGTCAGAATCGCTTTGGACTTCGAGAAGTTCAGGTAGAACTTGATTTCGCCCGCCGCGGACAGGGGGTGGATCATGTTGGACACTGCGCCGATGCGGTTGAGGGCGTAGAAGCTGTCGACAGCCTGCGGGCAGTTGGGCATGCAGATCGTGACGCGGTCGCCCTTCTGGATGCCGAGGGCCATGTAGGCCTTCGCCGCGGCGTCGATCTTCTGCATGAACTCGGCGTAGGTCGTCTTTTTGCCCATGAACTCGTAGGCGTAGTTCTTGGGGTATTTGTCGGCCGCGTCCTTGACCATTTCATAGATGGTCTTCTGCGGATACTTTAAGTGGTGCGGCGTGTCGCCGTAGTATTTGAGCCAGGGAGAGGAAGAGGAAATGCTCATAAATTGGTTCATCCTTTCGTTTGTTATCACACCTGCATAGCGGCGGAACCTGTCTTCCGATGCATATGCGCGTCAATTATACAGGAATTGCCGAAAAAACGCAACCGCTTTCCGGAAATTTGAACCTGCGTTTATGCGTTATTTGTTGAGAAGGCGTGCAATTGCGGGCCGGTGAACGCCCATCGCACCCTTCGGGCAGAATTCCTGACAGCAGAAGCAGTGGATGCACGCCTTGCGGTCGATGGTGGGGAGCTTGTTTTCCATCGTGATGGCCTTCGCCGGGCAGATCTTCGCGCACTTGCCGCAGCCGATGCATTCGTTTTTCTTCACCTTCGGACACGGCGTGAAGGCGCGGAACATGACGGTGTCGACGATCCTGCCGAAAAAGCCCGTGCCGGCCTTGTGGAAAAAGACGCTCGACTGCGCAGGCATGGTCTTGAAATCGGGAATGAGGAACGGCGCGGCGTCTCCGGCAATCTCCAGATCCTCCGCCGTCTCCGGGATGAGACCGCGGACCTTCGCCGCCTGAAGCGTGGGAACGTCGTTTGTCTGAAGGCCGATGAGCTTCGCGGCCAGAAGGTCGAGCTTCGACGCCGACTCGGAAGCGAGAATGCAGCCGATCTTTCGCGCCGAGCCCTGCGTGGGGCCGTTGCCCTCCATGCCCACGACGGCGTCGCAGATGCAGAGGCGCGGCTTAAAATACAGGCCGAGGTCGATCAGCATATTGGAAAAGTCCGAGATCTGCGGGTATTTATAGTGGTATTCCGGCTTCATCGTGCCGGGGATGACGCCGAAGTAGTTTTTGACGGCGTTGGTCAGACCCATCATGCCGTGCGTCTTGAGCTTGCAGAAGTCGATGATGGCGTCGGCGCGGTCAAGATACGCGGTGTAGGTGAACTCTTTCGCGCACACGCCCTCCGCGTAGCTTGCGTCCTTCTGCGAAAAGTCCTGATTGAGCTCTGCGCCCACGGCCTCGCAGTCGTGCATGCCGCTCAGGTCGTACACGTGGTTCACGTGCGAGGACGTGTAGAGTCCGCCGGGGCTGTCTCCCAGCACGACGTGCGCCCCGCGGGAGACGAGCATCTTCGTCAGCTCGCACAGAAGCGCCGGGTGCGTGGTCGCGGCCTGCTCGGGCTTCATGGCCGAGACGAGATTGACCTTGATGACGACGCACATGCCTTCTTTCACCCAGTCGAGCCCGCCGAACGGGGCCAGCGCCTTCGTAAGCGCGAGTCTGCATTCCTCCGCGTCATAGCTGCCGCACGGAACGATCGAAACGTCAACGGCCATAAAATATCCTCCAGTCGCAATAATAAACCATTCTACATACTATAACACATGCCCTCCGGAAATTCAAACCAAATGGTGCGACCAAATGGTGCGGCACATGAGGATATTTACAAAACGGTAAAGATCTGTTATAATAAGATGTCATTTTACAGCGTCAGCTGACAAGAGCACACACGCTTGCGGGCCGGTCTGGAACGCCATATGCTGCGTTATCGTCCTTGACTTGCGTCAGCAAGCCTGCGTCCTCTGCCTTGCCTATGTCGCCCCAGACCGGCCGGCAAGTTCGTTTTTCACGGAGGATAACGACGCCAGCCGGTGTTTTGCCCCGCGAAAAACCGCGTGTGCTCTTGTCAACTGACGCTATGTATTTCGCAGAAAGCCATTGCTTTTTGAGAAAGGAGAATCCTGCATGGATGACCACAGCGTTTCCAATCAGGACCGCGAGCTCGACGCGCTTCTGAGCGAGGTCAAGGGGCTTCTGGGAGAGGAACAGACCGGCACGCCGTCTGACGCGCCCGATGGTGCGCCGGAAGGCTTCGACGCGCCGCAGCAGACGGACGAGCCCTCCGCGCCCATGACGGCGGACGATGTCAGCATCGACTTTGAAAAGTTCTATGACGACGCCGCGGGCTTTCCCGACGAGGGCATCTACACCCCGCCGACGGCCTATGAGCAGTCGAAAAGCGCCTACCAGGTGGCGCGCCGCGCGGAAAACGACCGTGTGCGCGAGGCCCAGCGGCAAAAGCGTGACCGGCAGCGGCAGGCGCGGGACAAGGAAGAAGAGCGTGTGATGCGAAAGCTCGAAAGCCGGAACAAAAAGACCGCCGAAAAGGTCAAAAATCCCCCGAAATCAGACGAGGAATACGCCAAATGGCTCTATGAGCAGGGCGTGGAGCCCGAGACCGAGGAGCACCGCGAATTCATGCGCCAGCGAGAGCTCGAGCAGCAGGAAAGCCCCAAAGTCCCGAAGAAAAAACGAGGCGGAGGCTTCCTGAAGGCCGTTCTTGCAATCGTTCTGGTGCTGGCGATCGTCCTTTCCGGCGTGCATTTCCTGCTTGCCAGGCAGCCGGAGGCAGAGTCCGGACTTGGGGCCCGGAAGGCGGGCTGCGCGACGATTCTGATCGCGGGCACCGACGAGGGCGGCTACCGGACGGACACGATGATGCTCTTTTCCGTCAATCGCGCGACGGGGACGATGAGCCTTGTCTCCATTCCGCGCGATACGCTCATTTACTGCGCGTACTCCGTGCCGAAGATCAACTCGGCCTACGGCTGGGCCTCCGGCGGGGACGAAGGAATGCAGGAGCTGTTAAAGCGCGTGGAAGAGATCATCGGCTTCGCGCCCGACGGCTACGTGCTGGTCGATCTTTCGTGCTTTGAGCAGCTCGTCGACACGATGGGAGGCGTCACGTTTGACGTTCCCGTGGACATGCACTACAGTGACCCCAGTCAGGGCCTTACGATCGATATTTCCGCCGGCGAACAGCACTTAAACGGCGAACAGGCCATGCAGGTCGTGCGCTTCCGCTCGGGCTACGCGATGCAGGATCTGGGACGCGTCGAGACGCAGCGGGCGTTTTTGTCCGCGGCCATCCACCAGTGGACGGGCTTCAAGGGCCTTCTTCATCTGCCGTCGGCGCTCAAGCTGATTTTGGACGCGTCGCAGACGAACCTCTCGGCAAGAGAGCTTGTCTGGCTGTGTGAAAGCGCCCTTCTTTGCAGCCGCGGCGAAATACAGACCCGGACGCTTCCGGGCGCGGCCAGTTACATTGCGGGCGGGTCTTACTATGTGCTCGACGCCGCGGGCGTGTGCGAGACGGTCAACGCCTGCTGCAATCCCTATGAACAGGCCGTCGCGGTCTCGAATCTTTATATCCGTGTGGGGTAAATTATGAAAAACGTATTGTATGCCGGAAGGCCCGACGACTGCGCGGCGCGTCTTCCGAAGGAAACTGCCTGCTATGACCTGCTCGATTCGCTTGGCATTTCGTACACCAGAGTCGACCACGACTTTGCCGACACGATCGAAGCGTGCGAGGCGGTGGAGAAAATTCTGGGCGAGAAGATCTGCAAGAACCTGTTTCTCTGCAACCGGCAGAAGACGAATTTCTATCTTCTCATGATGCCGGGCGAGAAGGTCTTCAAGACGAAGGACTTATCGAAGCAGCTCGGCGTGGCGCGGCTGTCGTTTGCTTCGCCGGAGGATATGCTGAAATACCTCAACATCACGCCGGGCTCTGTGAGCGTGCTGGGCCTCATGAACGACACGGAAAACGCCGTGCAGCTCGTCATTGACAAGCCTGTTCTCGAAGACGAGCGCTTCGGCTGCCACCCGGTCATCAACTCCTCGACGCTTGCCATCGCGACAAAGGATCTGACGGAAAAGATCCTCCCCGCCGTCCACCACGAGGCGATCATCGTAGACCTCCCCGAAGCGCAGGAGGAATAAACAAAGCTCGGATGCGGTAAGCGTCCGGGCTTTTCTGCGCAATTTTTGTTATTGCTTTTGCGGTTCCTACGACTATAGGGGTGTCAGCTGACAAATCAACATGGGAGGAAGCTATGGACGAACAGGAGATGTTATCCCGCCTGCGCCGGGGAGACGAACAGGCGCTGACGGCGGCAATTGCGCAATACAGCGCGTATGTCATCACCGTCATCCACAACAAAAGCCGCGGATTGCTGCGTCCGGAGGATGAGGACGAGCTGGCCTCGAACGTTTTTTTCACGCTCTGGCAGTCCTGCCGCACCATCCGGGCAGGGCATTTGCGCTCGTGGCTCGGCGGTGTGGCGCGGAACAAAACGGTCGACCGGCTGCGCAAGAGCAGGCTCGATGTGCCGCTCGACGAGACGCTGGGCGCGGAAGAGGACATTCTGCTGGAGGAAACGGCAAGACGCGAACGGGCGGAACTGCTTCGCCGCGCGGTCGGCAGACTCTCCAAAACGGACCGCGAAATCATCGGGCGCTATTATGACCTCTGCCAGAGTACGCCGGAAATTGCCGCAGCAATGGACATGACGGCTGCGGCGGTGCGGATGCGGCTGATGCGAAGCCGGGAAGCCATCCGAAAAGAACTGAATCGGGGAGGGTTTGTATATGAATAGGATCGATCAATTGCTTGACTGCATGGCTCTGCCGGAGCTTCCGGTGGGTGAGCTTGCGCCGGAACGGATTTCCGGCATTACGGAAAGAACGCTCGAGCTGGTGCACACGAAGACAAAAACGCGTGCGCCGCGCCGCACATTGCGCGGGGTGTTTGCTGCGGCAGCTGCGGCGGCAGTGCTCTGCACGAGTGCGTTTGCCGCGCAGAGGCTCGGCCTCGTTGACTTTACCGCCATTTTCGGCGCAAGGGGCGCAGAACTGGCCGAACACACAAAAACGTATGAAGCGTACCCTGCCGCGCAGGAGGACACCGCACCGGCGCCAGCCGCGAAGGCCGGGGACTATCACATAACGCCGGTAAGCGCATACGCGACAAAGACGCTTCTGTGTGTTACGGTCGACTGCTCCCGGACGGAGGAAAGCGTTCCGGCGTTTCAGAAATCCGGACTTCGTCTCGGGATTTCCGGATTTGACGCAGTGCAGATGCTTTCTTTGGACGCAGAAGACCCGCGTTACGTGCTCTGTGCACCGCTGGATGAACCTTTTGATGCCGGAAAAGAGGTTGCAGTTTGTCTGACAGCCGGCGAAACGCAGACGGAGCTTCTGCGCGTGCCGGTAGAGGCGGCAGAGACGAGTGCGGAGACGAAATTCTCGTCCGGGACGCTGGCGCGGGCGGTCTGCACGCAGGTCTCTTTGTACGTGGAAGGAAAGTGCGATGCGGGAAGCGAACCGGCGAAAACCGGAACACTCGATTTTGCGGGCTTTTCCATCGAACTCTATGACAGCGTGCAGGCGCAGCCGGAATGGGATTTGCAGGGGTATCTTGTAAGATGTGAGACGGAGGCGGACGGCACGTTCCGGCTGGAATGGGCGTTTACAAAGCAGACGCCTTTCAGCTTCCGGACGCTTCACTATGACGGACTGGACTACGAGCTGCCGGAGCTGACGCCGGAGGAGACGGCAGTGGAGCAAACCGCGCCGCGCTTCGGCACGGCTGCGCAGACGCAGGATTATACGTTTACACTGGAATCCGTAACGGCCGATGAGAACGCGGCGTGCGCGATCGTCCGGGTCGAGCCCAGAACGGAATATGGCGCGGCGCATATGGGACAGAACATGCCGCAGTGGTCGGCGGCCTTTGGCAATCGGACGGCGGGGACAGGCTCGTTCGGAAGCGCTCTGGTGGAAGCGGGAGAGGACGTCTGCCGGTATCTTCTCTGGTGCACGGGAAACGGAACGCCGTTTGCGGAAGGCGACGTTCTTAAAGCGCAGCTTCTGGACATTCTGGAGCCCGGCGACACGAGAGCGCACAGCTATGACCTCTTCTGCCAGACGCTTGGCCCGGTTTTGCAGGGGAATGCGCACGTGGAAGCAGGCGTGTACCGTGTAGCCCTGACACCGCTGACGTTCCGGCTGGAAGATACGCGCGGCGGAAGCGTGGACGGCAGAAGCTTCCCGGAGGTCTCGCTTTCCTTCCGCGACGGAACGGTGCAGATGCTTCAGCGGAACGAAGCTTTCGGCACACCCGGCCTTGTGCGGCTGCACGTGAGCGGCACGGAAGAAAAGCTCATCTGGGAGGGACTTTTCACGGCGGCCATCGACCCCGCGGAGGTATTGGGCATCACAATAGACGGCGTTTTCTACGCGGCAGGATAACAAAAAAGCCCGGACACGTGTGTCCGGGCTTTCGCATATCCTTATTCTCTCAGCTCTCGTCTGCGCGGACGAAGCGGTCGCCGCTTTCCGGATGCAGGAGGCTGCCGTCGTCGGAAAGCTCCAGAAAAATGCCGGAGATCCCGCCGAGGTCTGCGATGTAGAGGTCGAGCTCTCCATCGTCACCGTAGCACGTGCCTTCGTGGATGACGCCGAGCTCGTCGTAGCTTTCCCAGGTGTTGTCTTCGTAAACGCGAAGATAGAGCGCCTGCGAATCCTGCTTCCAGAGGCCGACGTAGGGTTCGAGCGCGGCTTTTTCGGCGGCGCGGGTGATTTCGCCCTGACCGTGGTCGTCGTAGACGCTGTCTTCTTCGCTGTAGACGAAGGCGAGCTTGCCGGTGTCCCAGTACCAGACCTCGGTGCGGTCGTCGCCGCCGCTGTGGTGGAAGGCGGCTGTAATATCGCTGTTGCCGTCGCCATCCAGATCGTCAAACGACACGCCGGTCAAGTCCTCCTGCGCGTCGGTCAGCGTGTATGGAAACGGCGCGGTCTCAAACAGCGCATGTCCGCTGCCTTCATCATAGCAGAACGCGAAGCCGTCTTCGTTTACATACACGCACACGTCGACCGCGACGCCGTCCTGCTCGATCGTGCCCGTGGCGATGCAGTCTGCAAACTCGTACCAGTGTTCACGCTCGTAGCGCTCCTGCTCGATCTGCGCGTCGAGCTCGGCCCAATCGGGGTCTTCCTCCATTTCGTCAGTTGAAAGCGCTTCTTCTTCGACCGTATCGATTTCCTCAATGGGCTCGGCGTTGTCCTCCTGACCGGCGCAGGCCGCGAGGCTCAACACCAGCAGCAGCGAAAGAAGCAGCAGGGAAAGCACGCGCGTTCGGTTTTTCATCGCAGAACGCCTCCTTCGGAAAATCACTCCGCGCGGTAGAACGTGCCTTCCTCGTCCCAGACGAGAACGCCGGTGTCGAAGTCAAATACGCGGTAGGTCACGTCGTACCAGTTGGATTCGGCGTAATACGCGCTCGTTTCGCCCTCGGCGATGGTGAGCGTGCCGCAGTCGATCTCGGAGGCCTCGGCGTCTCCGGCGGAGCGGCCATAGTAATACCAGTCGCCGTAAGCGTCAATTTCGATGAAGCGGTCGGAGGCGAGGTCGCCGTCATAGTACCACGTGCCTTCAAAAGAGGAAATGTCGACGTGGAATTCGTCGTCAATGTAATTGCCGTCCGGGGACTCGATCTGATAGCCTTCTTCGTCTTCATACTGCACGTACTCGCCCTCGCCGCCGGCGTCCTCGTTCTGCGGAACAGAGCCGTCTTCGGGTTCAAAATAGCCGTAGGAGGCCATATAGACCGTGCCGTCGTCTTCTTTGCGGAACATGCAGCCCGAGCCGTCGGCGTCATTGTAGGCGTAGTACGCCTCGTCCGCCTCATCCCACTCGATGCGGCCGGTGAGCGTGGCGTTTTCGCCGAACAGATCCCAGCTGTCGTCGTCATAGATGTTGAGGGCGTACCACTCCGCGCCCTCGGAAACGCAGACATAACTGCCCGCAAACTCGGTCGTGCCGTAGTAGGTGGCCCAGTCGGACGTGTCGCCGCCGAGGCCATCGTCTTCAGGCGCGGTGTCGGGCGTCAGAATTTCGGTCGGGTCGGTCTCGGGCTGCGTGTCCTGCGACGAGCAGCCGCACAGCAGCAGCGCCAGAACCAGAGCCATACACAAAGCAAGCAAGCGAAGCCAGTTTTTCATGGAACATTCTCTCCTGTCATAAAAAGTCTATGATCTGGTTACAGTATAACCAAAGGTGAGCTGCTGCGCGAGTAACCAAAGGTTACAACCTCCAAACCGGCGGGCAAAAATGACGCGCCCTCTTGACAAATGCGCCGCAAAGCATCAAAATGTCTACCGGAAAAACCGCGCGGATGACGCACAAAGGATAAGGAGAACCAACATGGACTACGCAAAAGAATCGCTGCGGCTGCACGCCGAATGGAAGGGAAAAATCGAAGTAAGAGCGACGGTGCCGGTCGAAACAAAAGACGATCTGTCGCTCGCCTATACGCCGGGCGTGGCGCAGCCGTGCCTGGAGATTCAAAAGGATATCAACAAGAGCTATGAGCTCACGCGCCGCTGGAACCTCTGCGCGGTCATCACCGACGGCTCGGCGGTTCTGGGACTCGGCGACATTGGACCCGAAGCGGGTATGCCCGTTATGGAGGGAAAGTGCGTGCTTTTTAAGTCGTTCGGCGATGTGGACGCGTTCCCGCTCTGCGTCAAGACGCACGATGTGGACGAATTCGTGAACGCCGTTTCCCTGATTTCGGGCAGCTTTGGCGGCATCAACCTCGAGGACATTTCCGCGCCCCGGTGCTTCGAAATTGAGCGTAAGCTCAAGGAAAAGTGCGACATTCCCATTTTCCACGACGATCAGCACGGTACGGCCGTCATCACGCTGGCGGGTCTTACGAACGCGCTCAAGGTCGTCGGCAAGAAAAAGGAAGACGTGAAAATCGTCACCTCCGGCGCGGGCGCAGCGGCCATCGCGATCGTGAAGCTGCTTTTGTCTGCCGGCTTCCGGAACGTCACCATGTGCGACCGCAAGGGCGCGATTTACAAGGGAAGAGACGGCCTCAACTGGATCAAGGAAGAGATGGCCGAGGTCACGAACCTTGACCGGAAATCCGGCAGCTTAGCGGATATGCTCGTAGGCGCGGACGTGTTCATCGGCGTTTCCGCACCCGGCACGGTCACAACGGAAATGGTCAAAACCATGAACCGTGACGCCATCGTCTTTGCCTGCGCGAACCCGACGCCGGAAATTTTCCCGGAGGACGCGAAGGCGGGCGGCGCGGCTGTTGTTTCGACCGGCAGAAGCGATTTCCCGAACCAGATCAATAACGTTCTGGCCTTCCCCGGCATTTTCAGAGGCACGTTTGACGTTCGCGCGTCGGACATCAACGAGGAGATGAAGATGGCGGCGGCGAAGGCGCTGTCTGACCTTATTTCCGACGACGAGCTGAACGCCGACTATATCATCCCCAAGGCGTTCGACCACCGCGTCGGCCCGGCGGTCGCCAAAGCAGTCGCCGAAGCGGCGAGAAAATCGGGCGTTGCAAGAATCTAATGGCAGAGCCGCTCCGCAAGGGGCGGCTTTTTCACGGAAGCAGAAATGCCTTAGCGGCATAACAGAACCCCGAAAACAGGCATTTGCCATTTTTCGCGGAATGCTGTATGATAAGTTGGGTTTTGAGCGAGAAAAGAAAAAAGAGAAAGAAGAATGCGTATGGCCAGGCAGCATATTGACATGCTGAACGGTTCGATCTGGAACAAGCTCCCGCGCTTTGCACTGCCCGTGGCGGCGACGGCGATATTGGAGCAGCTTTTCAACGCCTCGGATGTCGCGGTCGTCGGCAATTTTACGGGCGAGGGGAGCACGGCTGCGGTGGCAGCGGTCGGCGCGAACAGCCCGATCATCGGCCTGATCGTGAATCTATTCGTCGGCATCGCGCTGGGCGCAAACGTGGTCATCGCGCACGCGGTCGGGCAGGGAGAAAAGGAAACGGTGCAAAAGGCCGTACATACCTCGGTGCTCGTCGCGCTTCTGGGAGGACTCATGGTGGCGCTTCTGGGAGAGCTTGCGGCCGCGCCGCTTCTTCGGATGCTGAACGTGCCGGACGATGTGCTTCCGCTGGCGCTTTTATATCTTCGCATTTACCTCGCCGGTATGCCGGTGATCCTGCTCTATAACTTTGAGGCCGCGATCTTCCGGAGCGTTGGCGAGACGAAAATCCCGCTCATCGCGCTGGCCGCGTCCGGCGTTCTGAACGTGGTGCTGAACATTTTCTTTGTGGTGGTGCTGAAAATGACCGTCAACGGCGTCGCCATCGCAACGGTCATTTCGAACGCGGTGAGCTCGCTGCTGCTGTACCTTCGCCTTCGCAAAACGGCGCTGGACATTCATCTGGAGCCCCGGCAGCTTCGCATCGACACCTCGGCGCTCGGGAGCATTCTGCGCATCGGTCTTCCCGCGGGCATCCAGAGCGCGGTGTTTGCCGCGGCGAATATCGTCATCCAGTCGGCCATCAACTCGCTCGGCACGGTCGTGATGGCGGCCTCGAGCGCGGCGTTCAACATCGAGGTCATGACGTATTACATCCTGAACTCGTTTACGCAGGCGTGCACGACGTTTGTCGGCCAGAACTTTGGCGCAGGGCAGCTCAAGCGGTGCAAAAAGACGCTGCTTCTTTGCCTTTTTGAAGGCGCGATCGCGCTCGGCTGCGGCATTGCGGCGATCTTGTTCTTCGGAAGAAGCCTTGTCGCGCTCTTCAACAGCGACCCCGAGGTCGTGGCCAACGGCTATCTGCGGCTTCTTTACATCATGCCGGCGCACGTGTTCAGCCTGTTCTACGAGGTGATGAGCGGCTATCTTCGCGGCTTCGGCATTTCGCTGGCCCCGGCGGTTCTGACGACGCTCGGCGTCTGCGGCGTCCGGATTACCTGGGTACAGTTCGTCTTCCCGCAGAGCCGGACGCTTGCAACGCTCATGACGGTCTATCCCATCAGTCTGGGCGTCACGGCGCTTTTCATGCTGGGTGCGCTTTTGTACTACAGACCCACAAAACGGTTTGCCGCGCTGGCGGCGCAGCAGCGGGGCGATATAGAGTGAAAATGCTTTTTCTGGTGGAGGCCGCCAGACAGCCTTTTTCGACCCCACGCTTCTTATCTGCGAAAAGAAGCGCGGTGTCGAGCCGCCGCGAAGAAGTTGCTGAGGGTTGCTGCGCGGCTCGCGCAGCTCAACAAAAGGGCCGCGGCCCTTTTGAAATCCTTGGAGTTCCCGACTAAGAGTGCATAGAAATAAGAGAGTGCTTACGGTTGCGTGAGCACTCTCTTTCTGTTTTGCGATTGCGTCAGATTTTGGTAGGTTTACAACGATCTTGCTGCCGAGCGGCAAATCTCGGGTGCAGGCCGCCGCGGAGATCGCTTAGCTCTGCACGCGCCTCCGCGGTTCGGGGTTGGAAGCGGAACGCACCTCTCAAGGCTCCCCTTGCGGCAAGGGGAGCTGGCGCCGTAAGGCGTCTGAGGGGATTGAAGGTTGGCCGTCAGATGCAGTGGGCGTTTTGGAGCTTACTGCACGCGCTCCTGATAGGCCCGGCCCCAGAGGACCATGGAGTCCAAAATCGGCTTGAGACTCCGGCCGAGCTCGGTCAGCGAATACTCTACTCTTGGCGGGACCTCGGCGTAGACCTCGCGGTGGACAAGGCCGCTTGCTTCCATCGCGCGGAGCTGCGCGGTCAGGACCTTCTGCGACACGCCGCCGATGGATTTTTTCAGCTCGCCGAAGCGCTTCGTCCCGTCCAGCAGGTCGCGCAGGATCAGCACCTTCCATTTGTCCCCGATGAGCGTCAGCGTCGTCTCCACCGGACAGGCCAGAAGTTCGGTTTTTGGCGTGTTTTCCATGATAACCTCCAATAGTATCCAAAAGGTAACTACGGTACAATATTGTGCTTACTTTACGAAATAACTCTATTATACTGCCAGAGACGGGGAAACACAAGCCCCTTGAAAAAATGAATGGAGGAATTTATTATGAAACTGGCAGTTGTTTGCGCAAACGGAAAGGAAGGCCGGCTGATCGTCAAGGAGGCGCTTTCACGCGGGCTGGATGTGACGGCGGTCGTGCGCGGGGAAAACCGTTCGATGGCGGAAAAGGCAATGATCCGGAACGTGTTCGAGCTGACGGCGGACGACCTTCGGGGCTTTGACGCGGTCATCGATGCCTTTGGGGCGTGGACACCGGAAACGATCCCCGGAATCCCCAAGGCGGTGAAGCACCTGTGCTCGCTGCTCTCCGGAAGTGAAACGCGGCTGGTCGTCGTCGGCGGTGCGGGAAGCCTGTTCGTTGATGCTGCGCATACGTGCTGTGTGGCAGACGGCCCGGATTTTCCGGAGAGCTTCAAGCCGCTGGCTGCGGCGCACGACGAAGCCTTGTCGTTCCTGCGCGAACAGAAAAATGTACGCTGGACCTATGTCAGCCCTGCGGCGGATTTTCAGGCGGACGGTGTGCGCACGGGCAGCTACACACTTGCAGGCGAGGAACTGACGCTGAACGCGGAAGGACAGAGCACCGTCAGCTATGCGGACTTTGCGATCGCAATGGTCGACGAGGCCGTGTCCGGCGCACACGTCGGAAAACGCATCAGCGTCGTCAGCAAATAAGTATTTTCGGGAGGGTGGCCCCATGAATCAGGCAGAACGAAGAAGATTTTTGATAGAAGCGCTTCTGAACGAGCGGCCCTCGTGCAAAAAGCAGGAGATCCCGGCAGATTCCGAGCGGCAGAAAATATTGCTGCGCGGGCTGATGAATGTCCGTGCGCCAAGGACGATCGGCGAAGCGTTTTTGCAGGTGCAGGACGCGTATCTGCAAGGCGAGACGAGCGCAAAGGGTGTGACCGATGCCGAAGACCTGACGCCTATCCAGCCGGGGCTTTCTCTCTGGCAGGGCGATATCACGACGCTCAAATGTGACGCCATCGTCAACGCGGCCAATTCCGGGCTCACCGGCTGCTATCTTCCGAATCACCGCTGCATCGACAACGCCATCCACACCTACGCGGGGGTGGAGCTGCGGCTGGCCTGCGCGGAGCTGATGGAGCGGCAGGGCTATCCGGAACCCACCGGGCAGGCGAAAATCACCCCGGCGTTTAACCTGCCCTGCAAATACGTCCTGCACACCGTCGGGCCGATCATCAATGGGCGCGTGACGAAGCAGGACGAGGCGCTGCTGGCCTCGTGCTACCGCTCGTGTCTGGAACTGGCGGCGGAAAACGGGCTTGAGAGCGTCGCGTTCTGCTGCATTTCGACGGGGGAGTTCCATTTCCCGAACGACCTGGCGGCGCAGATCGCGGTCAGGACGGTCAGAGAATTTCTGCAAAGGAAAACCAGCGTGAAGAAGGTGATCTTCAATGTTTTCAAGGATCTGGACAAAGCCATCTACGAACAGCTTCTCCGGGCAGATTGACCGGCTGAAGGCTGCTTTACAGGACTGCGACGCCGTGGTGATCGGCGCGGGGGCCGGGCTTTCCGCGGCGGCGGGCTTTACGTATGACGCAGAGCGGTTTGAACGGCATTTTTCCGATTTCGCCCGGAAATACGGGATCGAAGATATGTATTCTGGCGGCTTTTATCCGTTTCCCACGCGGGAGGAATTCTGGGCGTATTGGAGCCGGTATATCTTCATCAACCGCTATCAGGACGCGCCTAAGCCGGTCTACGATGATCTTTTGAAGCTGGTGCAGGACAAGGACTATTTTGTCATCACCACGAATGTTGACCACTGCTTTCAGAAGGTGGGCTTTGACAAAAAGCGGCTATTTTACACGCAGGGCGATTACGGCCTTTTTCAGTGCAGCGAACCGTGCTGTCAGGAGACCTTTGACAACGAGGCTGTGATCCGGGAAATGGTCAGGCGGCAGGAGGATATGAAAGTCCCGACAGAACTTTTGCCCGTCTGTCCGCATTGCGGAAGACCGCTGACGATGAACCAGCGCTGCGACGACACGTTCGTCGAGGACGAGGGCTGGCACAAAGCGGCAGAGCGCTATGAAAATTTCCTGCGCACCCGTGCGGGGCAAAACATTCTTTTTCTGGAGCTCGGCGTCGGCTTCAATACCCCCGCGATCATCAAATACCCCTTCTGGCGCATGACGGCGAAACATCCCGCGGCGGTCTATGCCTGCATCAATCAGGGACAGGCCGTCTGCCCGCCGGAGATCGAGCGGCAGGTGATCTGCCTTCGCGCCGACATCGCGCAGACGCTGCAAAGCCTGACAGACGGAAGCGGACGCCGGTAGATTCGGGAATTTCCGGTCTTGCAGGAAACGCATTCTTATAGTAGAATACAGGATGACAAAATAGCGCATAACGCGCGGCTTGTCCGGAAGAACACGGAAAACGAACGAGAAAAGGAAGGTGCGTTTCTTTGACAGAGGAAATGAAGCTTGCATTGAAAAAGAAAGCCTGCCGGGTTCGTATGGGCGTCATCGCGTCGACCCATGCAGCCAAGGCTGGCCATCCCGGCGGAAGCCTTTCCGCGGCGGACCTGTTTGCCTATCTGTATAACGGCGAACTGCGGATCGACCCCAAGAACCCGAAGGACCCGAAGCGCGACCGCTTTGTCCTGTCCAAGGGTCACACGGCGCCCGGTCTTTACGCGGCGCTGGCAGAGCGCGGATTCTTCCCGGTGGAGGATCTTCTCACCCTGCGGCACATTGACAGCTATCTCCAGGGTCACCCCAACATGAACACCGTTCCCGGCGTGGATATGTCCACCGGCAGCCTGGGCCAGGGCATTTCCGCCGCGGCGGGCATGGCCAAGGGCGCAAAATTCCTGCACGAGGACGTAAACGTCTACACGCTTCTGGGCGACGGCGAGATCGCCGAGGGCGAGGTCTGGGAGGCGATGCTCTTTGCCGCGCACTATAAGCTGGACAACTTCTGCATGATCGTCGACCTGAACGGCCTTCAGATCGACGGCCGCACCTGCGACGTGATGAACACCGCGCCGGTGGACGAAAAGGCGAAGGCCTTCGGCTTCCAGACCATCACCATCGACGGCCACAATTTTGACCAGATGGAAAAGGCGTTTGAAGCCTTCCACGCCTGCACCGACAAGCCCACCTGCATCTTGATGCACACCGTCAAGGGCAAGGGCGTGAGCTTCATGGAAAATCAGGCCGGCTGGCACGGCAAGGCGCCGAACGATGAAGAATACAAACAGGCTATGGAGGAACTGAACGCGGCCATGGCAGAACTGGAGGCAGCGAAATGAGTGAACTGAAAAAAATCGCGACCCGGGACAGCTACGGCAACGCGCTTGTGGAGCTGGCGCAGAACGGCGCGGACAATCTGGTGGTGCTGGACGCAGACCTGGCCGCCGCAACCAAGACCGGTATCTTCAAAAAAGCCTTCCCCGACCGGCATTTCAACTGCGGCATCGCCGAGTGCAACATGATCGGCGTGGCGGCGGGACTTTCCACAATGGGCCTCGTTCCCTTTGCAAGCAGCTTTGCGATGTTTGCCGCGGGCAGAGCTTTTGAGCAGATCCGCAACTCCGTCGGCTACCCGCACCTGAACGTGAAGATCGCGGCGACCCACGGCGGCATCTCCGTCGGCGAAGACGGCGCAAGCCACCAGTGCTGCGAGGATTTTGCCCTGATGCGCTCGATTCCGGGCATGGTCGTCCTTTCTCCGAGCGACGACGTGGAGGCAAGAGCCGCCGTGAAGGCAGCTTACGCGTATGAAGGCCCCGTCTATATCCGCCTTGGCCGTCTGGCAACGCCGGTGTTCCACGACGCGGAAAAATACACCTTCCAGTTTGGCAAGGGCGAACAGCTCACCGAAGGCAATGACGTCGCCATCATCGCAACGGGCCTCATGGTAGCGGAAGCCTTAACGGCTGCCGAGAACCTCTCCAAAGAAGGCATCCACGCCCGCGTCATCAGCATCTGCACCATCAAGCCCCTCGACGAAGAAATCGTTCTGAAGGCGGCAAAGGAGTGCGGCAAGGTCATCACCTGCGAAGAACACAACATCATCGGCGGTCTCGGCGAGGCAGTCGCGGCTGTGC
>CAKUJL010000009.1 GCA_934661715.1 uncultured Oscillospiraceae bacterium
TTGGCCGGAACGCCGATGACGAACAGGAACAGGTAAATGAGGTAGGTGCCGATTTCCTGCGAGCCGTGCATCTTTTCGACCTGCTTGGTGCAGAAGGTCGCAACGATGACGGAGATCGTGGTGATCCAGACGTACTGGCTGCCGAAGAACTGGCCGACGAAGTTCAGGAAGGGGTTTCCGGAGAAGCCGGAGAACAGACCCGAAATGATGCGGGAGACCCAGACAACGACGATCGCATAAGCGAAGTTATACGCAATATCCTTCAGGGAGATGTCCTTGCGGGACCAGAACGCAGCAGCCTGCGTCTGTGCAGCTTCCTTGGAAGTGCCCGCCTCGACCTCGTCGATGTGCGGATGACGGAAGTGCTTGCGGAAGAACTTGGAACCCGCGAACGCGATCAGGACGAAGAAGTAAGCCGCCATCAGCAGGTTATCTGCAACGGTTGCAGCCGCGGTGAGATCGTCACCGGCAGCATACTGCGCAGCCATCGCCGCGAAGTTGACGCCGCCGCCGATGTAGGAGCCGGTCATCATGGAAGCGACCTTTGCAAGACCCTGCGCATCGCCGAACGGGCCGCGCAGAACGTAATAAGCGATGAAAGCGCCGACAACCGTGCCGACTGCGCCGATGAGGAAGACGATGAGCATACGGCCGGTGTCTTTCCAGACGCGGCTGAGGTTGCACTGCAGGAGCAGCAGCGGAATTGCCATCGGAACGACGACGCCCCAGACGATATCGTCATACAGCGCGCAGCTGGTGGGGATGACGCCGAGGTTTGCCAGGACCATGGCCATGATCAGCGCGATGATGGCGCCGGAGACCTTGGAGGCCCACTGGTACTTTTGCTCAAGGTAGATGGACAGAGCCACGCCGATACACATGACGCCGAGCAGACCCCAGATGTTGTCCGCAGCAATCAGGGTATGCCCTAAGAGCTTTTCGAATAATGTCATTATAAATTCCTCCGATTCCTTTTCCCGTATTCATGTTCTAAAAATTTTTGGATGAATACCGTGCAGCTCGAACGGGGCCGGCTTCCCATCGGAACCACGCTTTTATTCTAGCGGCTTTGTGTCCGAAAATCAATATTTTTTGGTATTCGGTTCTCATTTTTTACAAGCTGAGCAATTTTTTTCATAAGTTTTTATGCACCATGCATAATTCCGTACTTTTTTCCTGATCCTTCGCCTTTGTTTTCTGTAAAACCGAAGTAAACGCCGCCCCGTTTTCTCTGAATTGTTATATACAAAATTTTTCAGGTCGCGTGCGGCCTAAACAACGTGTCCGTTTCAGCCCTCAACCTGACAAAATTCCATGGTAGAGAGGCAAAAATTGGACGGGTGTCCGCATGGGATACCCGCCCGTTTTTTCCATTACAGTTCCAGCGTTTCCAGGTCGTCGGGGACGATGAGGTTTCCGGTGTAGTAGTGTTTTCCCTCTTCGGTGTAAAGCGCCTTCCGGTTTTCGATGTTTTTGTCCTCCGTGTGGTAGAGCACGAGGTTGGGAACGCCGAGGCGCTGGGCCAGCTCACACGCGTCTTTGACCGTGGAGTGGTTTTTCTTATACGGCTCAAAAATGTCGCGCTGGGAATACAGGCAGAACGCCTCGTGGAGCATGAGGACGCTGCCCTTGACATACTCGTATTCCTCCTCGCAGTACGGCTCGTCGCCGCAGCAGGCAATCTTCCGGCCGTCTTCAAGCGTCAGCGTGAAGCCGAACTGCTTGGCCTTGGTGGAGTGAATGTCAAAAAACTGCACCGGTCTTCCCGCAATTTCGCGCGTCTCGCCGTCTTTGACCTCGATAAAGAAAAAGCGGTCGCCAATGAATTTGCGTTCCTTTTCGGTCAGGAGCATCGCAGCCATCTCGTGCAAAATCCGGATGACCTCTTCGTGGGCGTAGAGCCGCGCCTCGCCGTCGTATTTTCCCCGCGCCATGTTCTGGCAGATCATGCGCTGCATCCAGATGATGCCGAGCAGGTGGTCAATGTGCTTGTGCGTGACGATGATGTCGCGCATATCCTGCCACTTGTACCCCGCGTCCTGAAGCCGCCGCAGCAGGAGGTTGCCGCCGCCGCCGTCAACGAGGATGCACTTGCCGCCGTCGTCCATCACAAAGCAGGTGTTGTAGCA
Organism: uncultured Oscillospiraceae bacterium; assembly: GCA_934661715.1. GTDB lineage: Bacteria > Bacillota > Clostridia > Oscillospirales > Oscillospiraceae > CAG-170. Next base: position 2,130 of record CAKUJL010000009.1, read on the forward strand.
GGCCGTCGCCTGCGCGTTGCCCGTTCCCAAAAAAGTCAGTTTCATGCCCTTCATCCTTTCGTGTTCCATTCCGGCGTCATCATAACAAATTTTCTCCCAAACATCAAGCGTTTTTGCCCTTCCTCTTTCATTCCGCGCCGGTTTGTGGTAGAATACAGAAAACGATTTGTATAATAAGGAGAAGCGGCATGATCACGATTTCCAATCTCGCCATGCAGTTTGGCGGGAGCGTTCTTTTTAAGCAGGTCGACCTGCAATTCACCCCCGGCAACTGCTACGGCGTCATCGGCGCAAACGGCGCGGGCAAGTCGACGTTTCTGAAGATTCTCTCCGGAGAACTCGAGCCGACGTCCGGCGATATTTCCTTCAAGCCCGGCGCCCGTCTTTCCGTTCTGAAGCAGGACCAGAACCAGTATGACGCGTATCCGATCCTCGACACCGTCATCATGGGCAACCAGCACCTGTATGATATCATGAAGGAAAAGGACGCGCTCTACGAAAAAGACGAGTTCACCGAGGAAGACGGCATGAAGGCCAGCGAGCTCGAGGCCGAGTTTGCCGAGCTCGACGGCTGGGAGGCGGAGTCTGACGCGTCGCGGCTTTTGCAGGGTCTCGGCATCCCCGTGGAGATGCACTACGATCTCATGGGAAACACCGACCCCCGGCTGAAGGTCAAGGTGCTTCTTGCGCAGGCGCTGTTCGGAAAGCCCGACATTGTCATGCTTGACGAGCCGACGAACAATTTGGATATTGAGGCGATCAACTGGCTGGAAAACTTCATTCTGGACTATGAGGACACCGGCCTTGTCATCGTCGTCAGCCACGACCGGCACTTTCTCAACACCGTCTGCACGCACATCGTCGATATCGACTACGGCAAGATCAAGCTGTACGTCGGCAACTACGACTTCTGGTACGAGTCCTCGCAGCTCATCCAGCAGCTCATTCGCAACAAAAACAAGCGGAACGAGGAAAAGATTGCAGAGCTCCAGACCTTCATCGCCCGCTTCGCCGCGAACAAGGCCAAGAGCAAGCAGGCGACCTCGAGACGGCGTCTTCTTGACAAGCTGTCCGTCGAGGAAATGCCGGCGTCTTCGCGCCGGTACCCGTTCGTGGGCTTTGAGCGCGAGCGCGAGGTCGGCAAGGATATCCTCTTTGTGACGGATGTTTCCAAGACCGTAGACGGCGTGAAACTTCTCGACAAGGTCTCGTTCATCGTCGGCAAGAGCGACAAGATCGCCTTCGTGGGCGAAAACGAGCTTGCCCAGACGACGATGTTCAAAATCCTCATGGGAGAGCTCGAACCCGACGAAGGCTCTGTCAAATGGGGCCAGACCGTCACGACGAGCTATCTGCCGAAGGACAACTCGGAATACTTTGAAGGCCAGACCGAAAGCCTTGTCGACTGGATCCGCCAGTTCTCGGCCAAAAAGGACGATGTGTATTTAAGAGGCTTCCTCGGCCGGATGCTCTTTTCCGGAGACGAGGTCTTCAAGCCCGTGAACGTGCTGTCCGGCGGCGAGAAGGTCCGGTGTATGCTCTCGCGGATGATGCTCTCGGGCGCAAACGTGATTTTGCTCGATCAGCCGACGAACCATCTGGACATGGAGGCCATTCAGGCCGTCAACAAAGGACTCGACGCTTTCCCGGGGAATATTCTCCTTGCGTCTCACGACCACGAGCTTTTGCAGACGACCTGCAACCGCATCATCGAGTTCCAGCCCGACGGCAAAATCATCGACCGGCTTGGGACGTATGACGAGTATCTGGAGTGGAAGCTTTCCAAATAAGCAAAAATCCCCGCAATCTTACTGATTGCGGGGATCCGGGTACATTTTTAGACCGGAAGAAGACATCCCGGTTTTCAGGCTCTTTTGCGCTTGAGCTCGTCGATCTGCTTCTGATGCTCCTCCAGCTGCTCGGAATGCATGCGGATCGATGATTTCAGAAAGACGATCTCATCTTCCAGCTCGTCTGTTTTGGTCTTGGGCGCCAGCGTTTCGAGAATCATTCTCTGCCCTTCGGCCAGAAGCTGAAGCTGCTTCATCACGGTATTTTCAAGGATCACCTGCATGTTGCGGGCCGCCTGCTCCAGCGTCCGCTGCTCGGATTCTCTGATTTTTTCGTCCACAATTTTTGTGACTCTGTCGTCTACGATCTCTGTGATGGTCTGAATATCCTTCTCGTCTAACATGATTTTCCCTCCCCCTGCGTTTTTTCTTTTCTTACTATAGCACAATTTGCGCCGGTTGGGAAGTAAAAATCTATCAAAAGTGCAGGCACTTGTAAACAATGCTGCTTCATGCTACGATAGCCAAAGGAGGCGCTTCCATGGAACAAACCAACCGGCAGTTTGCCGCGATGCTTGCGGCCGCGCGGGAGCGTCTGTCGCGGCACACGCCGGAGGACATTGCGGCACGCTGCGGCGCACGTCTGGAAGATGGCCGCATCGTTCTGGAAACGCTCGGGCAGACGGTCCGCGTGCAGCTTCCGGAGTGCGAATTAACGCCGCAGCTTTCTTCGTGGCACACGCTGACGCTGCTGCACTATCTGGATTTGTCGGACGGCACGCCGCCCTGCGGAACGCCCATCCCCTTTTCGCAGCACACCGACGGTCTTGTGCGCGGCGCGGGACTCGACCGGAACGCGGAGCTGATCATCCGGCGCGACCTCGGCGTTCTGCCGCCGGAGGAGCTGAAGCGGCGCTGTGCATCGCTCGGCGCGGCGTTTGTCCCCTCCAACGCGGATTTCTGCGCCCGGTTTTCCTTCGCGCCGCAGTATCCGCTCTGGCTCAAGGTCTGGTTTTCCGACGAGGAGCTTCCCGCCTCGGGCCGTCTTCTGCTCGACCAGACCGCGCCGCACCACCTGACGATCGAAGATGCCGTCACCGTCGGCTCTCTGATCCTCGACCATCTGACCGGCGCGGCGCACTGGAGCGCGTGAGGCCGCGTTTTTCCGGAGGCGGCAGCGCAAATGGGAACAAATCCCGTTCAGAAACGTCTATTTTCCTATGGTAACCATGCCCGCGCTCCGGCGGGCTTTTGATACAAAAACAAGTTCGAAAAGGAGTACATACTATGGGACTTATCAAAGCGGCGCTTGGCGCGGCTGGCGGCGTGATGGCCGACCAGTGGAAGGAGTATTTTTACTGTGAGTCGATCCCCGAGAACGTGATGGCCGTCAAGGGCCTGCACCGCGTTTCCGGGCGCAGCTCGAACTACAAGGGCTCGGAAAACATCATCTCCAACGGCTCTGTCGTGGCCGTGGCAGACGGACAGTGCATGATCATCGTCGATCAGGGCAAGGTCACAGAGCTTTGCGCCGAACCGGGCGAATTTGTCTACGATTCCTCGACCGAGCCGTCCATTTTCTCCGGCCAGCTGGGCACGAGCATTCTGGACACGTTCAAGAGCATCGGCAAACGCTTTACCTTCGGCGGCGAGGCGCCGAAGGATCAGCGCGTTTACTACTTCAACACCAAGGAGCTTGTCGGCAACAAGTACGGCACGCCGTCGCCCGTTCCGTTCCGCGTCGTCGATCAGCGTGCAGGCATCGACATTGACATTGCCATTCGCTGCTTCGGCGAATACAGCTACCGCATCTGCGACCCGATTTTGTTCTACACAAACGTCTGCGGCAATGTAGGCGAGGATTATACCCGCGACCGGCTCGATGGACAGCTCAAGACCGAGCTTCTGACCGCGCTTCAGCCCGCCTTTGCGAAAATCTCCGAGATGGGCATCCGCTATTCCGCGCTCCCCGGCCACACGATGGAGCTGGCCGACGCGCTCAACGACGTTCTGTCCGGAAAATGGCGCAATCTTCGCGGCCTCGAGATCGTCTCCTTTGGCGTTTCGAGCGTGAAAGCCAGCGAAGAAGACGAGGCAATGCTCAAGGAGATGCAGCGCAACGCGGCATTCATGGACCCGACGCGGGCGGCGGCGCATCTGGTCGGCGCTCAGGCAAGCGCAATGCGGGCGGCGGCGAACAATCAGGGCGCGGGCCCCGCGATGGCCTTCATGGGCATGAACATGGCGGGCCAGATGGGCGGCATGAACGCGCAGAATCTCTATCAGATGGGTGCGCAGCAGCAGGCTCAGCAGCCCGCACCGGCTCCCACACCTGCGGCAGCGCCCGCAAACGGCTGGACGTGCGCGTGCGGACACACCGGAAACACGGGCAAATTCTGCTCGGAATGCGGCCAGCCGAAGCCTGTCCTCGACACGTGGACGTGCAGCTGCGGCGCGGTAAATAAGGGCAAGTTCTGCGCCGAGTGCGGCAAGCCGAAGCCCGCAGCCCCGCGCCATTATAAGTGCAGCAAATGCGGCTGGGAGCCGGAAGACCCGACGAATCCGCCGAAATTCTGCCCCGAGTGCGGCGATCCCTTTAATGACGCCGATCTGACCTGATTTCCATTCTAAAATAACGAGAAAAGAGGAAGCGTATGGCAGCTCAGGTAACCAATTATCAGTGCCCGGCGTGTACGGGCCCGCTGCATTTTATCGGAAGCTCGGGAAAGCTCGAGTGCGATTACTGCGGCTCGAAATTTGACATTGCGGAAATTGAGGCGCTCTACGCCGAAAAGGAGCAGAAGGCCGCCGAAGCCCAGAAAGCCGCCGAGGAAAAGCAGGAAGCGTCCCGCGCTTCTTCGCCCGATTCCGGCTGGGACACGTCGGAGCTTCAAAGCGACTGGGGAAGCGACGCGGCCGGCATGAAGAGCTATTCCTGCCCGTCGTGCGGGGCCGAGCTCATCTGCGACGAGACGACCGCCGCGACCGCCTGCCCCTACTGCGGAAACCCCAGCGTCGTGCCGGGGCAGTTTTCGGGGAGCCTGAAGCCCGACTATATTCTGCCCTTCAAGCTCTCGAAGGACGACGCGGTCAAGGCGCTTAAGGCCCATTACAAGGGAAAGCCCTTCCTGCCGCGCACGTTCACGCAGGAAAACCACGTGCAGGAGATCAAGGGCGTGTACGTCCCGTTCTGGATGTTCGACGGCGAGGCCGAGGGCTCGGCGCAGTATGAGGCCACGCGCAGCCGCTGCTACCGCTCGGGCGAATACGAGGTCACCGAAACCGACCATTTTGACGTGTACCGCGAGGGCTCGATCGCCTTTTCCAAGGTTCCCGTCGACGCGTCGAGCAAAATGCCGGACGACTACATGGACTCCATCGAGCCGTTTGACTACAAGGAGTTAAAATCGTTTTCGACCGCGTATCTGCCGGGCTTTCTGGCCGACAAATACGATGTTTCTGCGGAGGAAAGCGCCCAGCGTGCCGACACACGCTGCGAAGGAACGCTCGTCGCGGCGCTGGCCGATACGGCGGAGGGCTACGATATCTGCACGCCCATCTCGCAGGACATTCATCTTCGCCGCGGCAAGGTGCACTATGCGCTTTTGCCCGTGTGGCTGCTCTCGACCAAATGGGACGGCAAAAACTATCTGTTCGCCATGAACGGCCAGACCGGCAAGCTTGTCGGCGATCTTCCGACCAGCGCCGGAAAGTTCTGGGGCACGTTCGCGGCCATCGCGGGCGCTCTGACGGCGGTTCTGTCGGCGGGGTATCTGTTTTTGACGTAAGGAGGGCGTGAAGATGAAAAAACGGTTTTTGACAGTTCTTCTGACGCTCGTGCTGCTTGCGTGCCTGAGCGTATCAGTCTTTGCAGAAAGCCAGCTCTACCGCATTACAGACGACGCGGGGATTCTGACCGCCGAACAGGACGGCCAGCTGGAGTCCTACGCCGAGAGCATTTCGCAGGACTACGGCGTCGGCGTCTACGTCGTCACCATTGACGACTATACCGAATACTACGACAGCGTCTACGAAACCGCGTGGCAGATCTACCACGCGTACGAGCTCGGCGAGGGCGCAGACCGCGACGGCGTGATTCTGCTTTTGAGCATGGATAACCGCCAGTTTGCAACGTTTTTCTACGGGCCGCAGGCGGAATACGCCTTTGACAAGCACGGACAGGCGATGCTCGAGGACTACTTCCTCGAGGAATTCCACGCCGACAACTGGTTTGGCGGCATCTACGGCTTCCTTTCCGGCTGTCAGGAATTCCTGCACAGAGCCGCCGAAGGAGACCCCGTCCGCCGCAGCCCGTGGGGTACGCTCGGACTCATCGCGCTCGGCTCCATCGTCTTTGCCCTCATCATCTGCGTGCTTCTGAAGGCCAAAATGAAATCCGTCCGCAAGGCCGTGCAGGCAAGCGCCTACGTTTCGGGCGATCTCCAGCTCACAGCCAGCCGCGACCAGTACACGCACACAACAGAAACGCGGACAAAGATCGAGAATGAGTCGTCCGGCGGCGGCAGTCATTCCGAGTCCGGCGGCGGCGGTTCCGGCAGAAGCGGAAGCTTTTAATGTCTTCTACCGCACCCCAAAGCCTTCCCCTCCGGGGAAGGTGCCCCAGTGCGCACACTGGGGCGGATGAGGGTCGAGGAGCACTATCGTACTGCAAAGCACGTGGTAACTGCTCCCTGTCCCTCATCCGACCTCGCTTCGCGAGGCCACCTTCCCCCAGGGGAAGGCTTTTTTTGGGGGGGGCGGCAAACTAATTTGGATTTGCAATTTTCCCAGGAGGGGTTTTCTTGATTCGTTCTTATTTCCGCGCGTTATCGCTGCGGCGGGTTCTGGTGATGCTGTTCGGCATTGTGATGCTCGCCATCGGCGTGGCGCTTTTCGATTTTTCCCGGATGGGAAACGACCCGAGCACGTCGGTCGCCATCGCGCTGGGCAATGTTACGGGACTGGGGTTATCGCTCATGATGCTGATCAACAACAGCGCGTATTTCATCGTCGAAATTATCTGGGGCCGGTCCATGATCGGCATCGGCACATTTATCAACTGGACGTGCATCGGCCCGATCGCCGAGGCCCTGCTGGGGCTTTTGTTCCGCATGCCGCAGCTTCAGGGCGGCGATCTGCCGTTTTTCCCGCGGCTTCTGATCATGCTGCTGGGCGTGCTGATCCTGAGCTTTGGCGCGTCGCTCTATCAGACCGCGGACACCGGCATCGCGCCGTACGACGCGCTGTCCATTCTCATGAGCCGCAAGCAGAAAAAGGTCCCCTACTTCTGGTGCCGCATTGCAACAGATTCGGCCTGTGCCATCGCAACGGCGCTTCTCGGCGGCATTGTGGGGCTCGGAACGCTCATCTGCGCACTGGGACTCGGGCCCTTCATCACGTTCTTTGACCGCACGGTCTCGCGAAGGCTCTGCGGACTGGAGCGCAGCTGAATACCGACAAAAAGCCGGCCTGTGCGGCCGGCTTTTTTGTTGCAGATTTTTTGAAGCGTCTCTTGCATTTTCCATTCTGCGGTGCTATTATATGCACGAATTGCGTCATTTGCGGTAAGGGAGGCATTTTTATGCAATCATCCATGCAAAAGCTGGGGAATCCTGCGCAGGAGCTCCTGCACTGTCTCGGCATTCTGGGCGGGACGCTGCTGTATTCTCTGGGCATGAACCTGTTTGTCGTCCCGGCGGGGCTGTATACCGGCGGCATTATGGGCCTTTCGCAGCTGATAAGAACCTTTCTTCTCCGCGCGACCGGCTGGACGCCTCCCATTGACATCGCTGGCCTCATCAACTACGCGATCAACCTTCCGATGCTGCTGCTTGCGTGGCGGAAGCTGGACCACCGCGTGGTGCTCAAAACGCTTCTGTTCGTCACCGGAACGACCGTCTTTCTCTCGCTCGTGCCGCGCATGGATATTTTGTCGGGCGACCAGCTGGCCAGATGCCTCATCGGCGGTATGCTCTGCGGCGGCGGCATCGGACTTCTGCTCTGGATGGGCGGCACGTCGGGCGGCATGGACCTGCTCGGCATGATGCTCATCAAATCCGGCTCTCACACGAGCATCGGCCATGTGAACCTCTGCTGGAACCTCATGCTCTACACCATCTGCGCCTGCGCGTTCAGCCTGTCGACGGCGATCTACTCCATCCTCTTCTCCTTCATCTCCACCACCGCGATGGATAAGCTGCACATGCAGAACATCAACGTCGAGGTTACGGTCGTGAGCAAGGTGATCAGCCCCGAAATGGAGCACGAGATCCTCGTCGATCTGCACCGCGGCATCACGCGCTACGAGGGCATCGGCGAATACACCGGCCAGCCAGTACACATTTTCTACATTCTCGTCTCCAAATACGAAGTTGGCCGCCTGCGCTCGATCATCCTCAAATACGACCCCCGCGCGTTCATCGTCGCCAAGGACGGCGCGGTCATCTATGGAAACTACAAGCGCAAGGTTTGACAAACAGCTTGTCCCGCGCTAAAATAGCGGCGTTATACCAAAAAGGGAGCAAACGCTATGAACATTTACATCATCCGGCACGCCGAGCCCGACTATGAGCGCGACTCGCTGACTGAAAAGGGCTGGCGCGAGGCAGAATATCTCAGCCGCCGCCTGTCGAAAATCGAAAACGCCTCGTACTACACCTCCCCGCTCGGAAGAGCCAGAGACACCGCGTCGCTGACGCTCAAGGCCGTCGGGAAGGAAGCGGAGGTTTTCCCGTGGCTGCGGGAGTTTGACAAGGGCTACACGGTGCCGCCGGAGTTTAACCCCAAGGGTTTCGGCTGGGATTTTCCGCCGCGGCTCTGGACGAGCGTCCCCACGTACTATGACCCCGAGCGCTGGATGTCCGCCCCGGCGTATAGAAATTCCGGCATCGGGCCTGTCTACCGCGCAGTGACGGACGGCTTGGACGCTCTGGTCGCAAAGCACGGCTACGAGCGCGGCGATCACGTGTACCGCGCCGTCCAGCCCAACACGGAAAATATTCTGATCTTCTGCCACTTCGGCGTCGAATGCGTGCTGTTATCGAGACTGTTCGACTGCTCTCCCGTCACGCTCTGGCACCACACCGTAGCATTACCCAGCAGCGTCACCGTCGTCACGACTGAAGAGCGCGAAAAGGGCACGGCCGTGTTCCGCATGCTGCGCTTCGGAGACCTGTCGCATCTGGACGCGAACGAGGAAGAGCCGTCCTTCTGCGCCCGCTTCTGCGAAAGAAACGGCGACGGCACCCGCGAAACCTGGTGAATTCGTCTCTTGCCTCTCCCTTTGGGAGAGGTGGCTGAGCGAAGCGAAGTCGGAGAGGGTATACACGAAAGGCTGGTATGCCCTCTCAGTCACCTTCGGTGACAGCTCTCCCAGAGGGAGAGCCAAGGGGCTGTGCCAAATACACAACCGACCATCAAAAACCCCGATGCAGTTTATTTTGCTGCACCGGGGTCTTTTTCTGCTCAAAAGTTCGAATTCTGATATTCCGTTGGGCTCATGCCGGTAACCTTTTTGAAGGTGCCGGAGAAGTAGGTAATGTCCCTGTAGCCCACGGCCTCGGCCACCTCGTAGACGCGGAGCTTCCCTTCCTTGAGAAGCGCCATCGCCTTCTGCATCCGGCAGCGCGTGAGATAGCTTCCGACCGTGCAGTCGGTCTCCTTCTTAAATAGATGGCTCAAATGTCCTTCGCTCAGGCCCAGCTCGGACGCCACCTGCCCGACGCAGAGACCTGGGTCCGCGCAGTTTTTCGCGATATAGTCCATCGCCTCCTGCACATAGCGGCTCTTGGTTCCGGCGCGGATCTGCGGCAGCTGCGGCTGTGGCTCTTTTCTGCGGCTGTCTAACTTCTTTTGCAGTGCCAGCACCGCGTTCTCCAAATCTCCGTCGTGAAACGGCTTGAGCAAAAAGTCGACCGCGCCCAGCCGGATGGCCGTCTGCGCATAGGTAAAGCTGTCGTAGGCCGTGAGGATGATCACGAACGCGTCGCAGCCGCGCTCACGAAGCTGCGCGATCATCTCGAGTCCGTCCATTTTGGGCATTTTGAGGTCGGTGATGATGAGCGACGGCTTACACCTTTCTGCCTGCGCGATGCCCTCTTCGCCGTTCGCCGCCTCGCCCACGACCACGCAGCCAAGACTCTGCCAATCGGTCGCCAGCACGATGCCCTTTCGGATCATCTCTTCGTCTTCCACAACCAGAACACGCATCATTCCGCATCCCTCCTTACTGCCGGCAGTCTTGCCGTGATGCATGCGCCCGTCTTGTCCGTGCGGTTGGACAGGCGCAGGCCGTATTGTTCTCCGTAGTGCTTTCTTAAAATCGTGTCCACATTAAATAAACCCAGATGGCCCGTCTGCTTTTCGGGCGGCCTGTATAGCCCGAGCATTTCCGCCGGGAAGCCCGCGCCGTTGTCGCAGACGCGAATTTCCAGCGTTCCGCCTGATTCCTCCGCCTCCACGATGAGTTCCCCGTCCGTCACGCCCGAAAGGCCGTGCAAAATCGCGTTCTCGGCCAGCGGCTGGAGCATCATCTTCGGAACCATGCACGAAAGAAGTGCGGGCTCCACGTTCTGCATATAGGTAAAGCTTCCCGAGAGCCGGATGCGCTGAATTTCCACGTAGCGTCCTAAAATCTGCAATTCCTTTTCCAATGGCACAAACTCGTCCGGCGAGATGCAGAAGCGCAGGATATCGGCCAGATTCGTCGACATCAGCGCCACCTGCGGCACCTGATTGATCTTGCTGATCCACTTCATCGTGTCCAGCGTGTTGCACAGAAAATGCGGGTTCAGCTGCGCTTGCAGCATCCTTATCTGTGCGTCGTTGAGCGCCTGCTGATTCTCCAACAGCGCCTGCTGGTTGCGCCGCAGGGACTGCACCATGCGGTTGAACTGCTGGGCAAGCTCGCTGAGCTCGTCGTGCCGGTCCTCCTCGACCGCGACCTGCACCTGCAAATCGTTTTTCCCGACCTGCGTGATGGCGCTGTGGAGCTTTTCAATGGGCCGGAACATCTGCCGGCTGAGCTGTAAGCTGAGGAAAATGCTGACCGCCGCGCCGCCCAATGCGCAAAGCGCACTCACCGTGTAAAGTAGCCGCAGCGTCCCGCGCGTAAACACCTGCGGCTGCTGCAAAACGAGATAGAGCCCCGTGGCTTCATCGCACCGCGCGGTATACAGGAAATTATCGGAAAGTCCGGTGAGCGCCCTGCCGGATAGCAGCTGCTGCCGGAGCGCGTCCGGGAGCGTGCGCACCTGCGCCGGCTGCGTGCAGTACACGCCGTGCCAGAAGCTGTCCATCACCAGAAGCTCATTCTGCGCACCCGCCAGCCCGTCAAAGACCGTGCGGAGCTGATTTTCGTACATCGCGGCGACGAGAAAGCCCGCCGTTTTGCCGTTTTCCGTCAGCCTTGCCGCCGCGCGGAGCACCGGTTCGTCAAAATCCGCCGGATTTTCACTGGCGCTGTAGGTGAGCTTCCCTTCCTCCAGCCGCGCCGCCTCGTATAAAATACCCCAGTCGGGCGAAAGCGGGTCGCCACCCGCAAACGCCTGCGTGGAAAACAGAAGCGTCCCGTCCGCGCCGTAGAGATCGAACCTTGCGGCATTTCGCACGGGGCCCGCCGCGTCATAGAGGCTTTCATAGACCTTTGCGCTGTCCTCCGTGCTTCCGGAAAGCGCCCGCAGAACCGTCGCGTCCTCCTGCAATTCCTCTGCCGCGGCAAGAATTCCGTCTTGCACGGTGCCCAGCGCGTGACAGGCCGCGGTCAGCTGCTGCTGCGCGTTCTGCTGCTGGTCGGCGGTCATGCGGAAGCGAAAAATTTGCAGCAGCAGTCCCGCGCAAAGAAGCAGCGGGGCCAGCGAAACCGCCAGAAACGCGGCGTTCAGCCGCTGCCGGAACGAAGAAAAATGAAGCTTTTTCACGGCGTTTCCTCCGTTCCCAGATAAAATGCCCAGCTCATGAGGATCGACTCGCGGTTTTCGCTTGCCCAGCCGACGTCGTAGCTGACCTGTGCAATTCTGCCGAAGGGCGGAAGCGTCCCGTCCGTCTGCAAGTCTCCCCGCACCGAACGGCGGCAGAACCGCTCCTGCAAAAGCTTCTGCACGTCCTCGCTCACCGTAAAGTCGACGAAAAGTTTCGCGTTTTCCTCGTGCGCCGCGCCCTTTAAGATCGCGCTGCCGTCGGGCACGCAGCTCGTGCCGTCTGAGGGGTAGACCATCACCAGCTCGTCTCCGGCAGCAATGCGGCGGCTGGCCGTCTCCTCGAGCGTCACACCGGCAAACGCCTGTCCGCCCGCAACGGCCGACAAAACCGCGCCGGAGGAATCGAGCTGCCGTCCGTCGAGATTGTCGGCAAAGGCCTTCAGAATATCGTCCGTTTCGCCGTCCAGCGCACAGAGCATCGTCACCAGCGCCGTATAGCTCGAGCCGGAGACGGAAGGGTCCGCGAAGGCGATCTTGCCCTTCAGCTCCGGGCGAAGCAGGTCCTTCCAGCCGGTAATTTCCCCGGCGCGGACAAGCTTCGGATTGTAGACAAAGACCAGCGGCAGAGACGAAAACGGCGTCCAGATATCGTCCTTCGCGCGGTACTGCGGCAGAATTTCGTCCGCGCTATTGCACGTGTAGGCCGCAAAAAGCGAGCTATAGGACTCGAGGCTCTCCACGCCGCCGCCAAACATCACGTCCGCCTGCGGGGCCTCCTTCTGCGACGCCAGCTTTTCCAGAAGCTCATTGGAGCCGCCTTCGACCACCGTCACCCACACGCCCGTCCGCGCTTCAAATTCCTTCACGACCGGCTGCCACACCTCTTTTTTGTGCGACGTGTATAAAACCAGCCGCTGCGCCTCGTCAGGGGCATAGTCCGGCTGCTCCTGAGAAGCCGCACAGCCCGTCAGCAGCAAAAACAGCAGCAGTATTGTCATCCATCGTTTTTTCATAAGCAGTGTCCTATCGTGTTTCTTCTAGGGTGTATCTGAAAACTCCCAATGTGACCGGCAGCGAGGAGTTTTTGCGCTGAGCAAGACATTTTTCCGCAGGAATACTGACGTATTTCAAGGAAAAATGGCGCGGCGCAGCGTGAAAAGACCCGCTGTCCGGGTGCGTTGGGAGTTTTCAGATACACCCTAAGGGTTTTTCCGCACCAAAGGCCCCTTTGTGTAAAGGGGGCTGTCAGCGAAGCTGACTGAGGGATTGTGCGGTAGGCAGTGGCAAATTACCAATTACGTCCGGCGACCAGCGTTCAATCCCCTCAGTCGCCTTCGGCGCCAGCTCCCCTTGCCGCAAGGGGAGCCTTGAGAGGTGCGGTGCTCCCCTTTGGTGCGGCGCTCATCTTTGGAGTTCCCATAATATTGTCCTAATTATAACACACCGGGGGCTTCCTTTTCATCCAATATCACAAAAATATCAGAGAATCACAACAAAGCGCAGGATCGTCCCCTGTTCTTTTGTGCAAATGGCCGGTAAAATAAAGATATCCGGACGGCAGGAATTGCCGTCAAAAGGGAAAATTTTATAGGAGGAACCAAACGTGAAAAAGATTCTTGCATTCCTGCTTGCAGTCTCCATGATTCTGGCGATGGCCGCCTGCGCAGCCGCTCCCGCCCAGACCACCACGGAAACCGCACAGACCGAGACCGCCGCGACCGAAACCGCCGCGGAAGAAACCGCCACCGAAGAGGCCGCTGAGCCCGCTGCTCCCGCTGAGGAAGAAAACCTCACCGAGACCCAGAAGATCATCAAGGAAGCCGAAGGCATGACGCTCGAAGAGCTGGCCAAGAAGGCCATCGAAGAGTCCAACGGCAAGATGTTCTACGGCGTCGGCAACTCCAGCCGCGGCAAGAGCGCTCTTCCGCTCTTCATCGAATACCTTCAGACCATCGACCCCAGCTACTCGATGGAGTTCGAATGGCAGCAGCCCAAGAACAACAAGATCTTCGATCAGCTGACCGCTGACTCCCTGAAGGACACCGGCACGTTCGCCATGACCCTCATTCAGGACGGCAACCAGATCGAAAGCAAGATGGTCCAGACCGGCATCCTCGACACCTTCATCCCGAAGGATTGGGC
>CAKUJL010000010.1 GCA_934661715.1 uncultured Oscillospiraceae bacterium
GGACTATCTGATCACATGGAAAACTATTATCACGAACCGCTTCGACAGCGCCGCCTTCAAACTGACGCACGCAGATCTGTTTAATCAGTTCAGCCGCCGCACCACCACGCGGCGTTTTGTCATTGCGTAAGGGGGATAGCTCATGCAAGTTGTTATTGTGGAGTCCAAGAAGAAACCGGTCGTGCAGAACATCGACGGTTCCCTTGCTTCCATGCAGCAGATCGTCGGCGGGACCATTCAGGCGGTCTACCCTTTCGAGAAACCGGTCGCCCTGATCTGCAACGATGAAGGAAAGCTGCTGAATCTGCCGCCGAACCGTGCGCTACGGGACAGCAATGGAGCTATTTACGACATCGTGGCGGGGACTTTCTTCCTCTGTGCGGCTCCTGCTGACAGTGATCACTTTGAAAGCCTGACCGACGAACAGGTGCAGATCTACTTGGAGCGCTTTGCGATGCCGGAGCAGTTCATCAAGGTCAATGGAGATATCTTCGTCTTGCCGTACCTGTGAGGCGTCCCATTAGAGCATACCCCAACGAGACGCAAAAAAAGAGTCCCATTAGGGTCGCTTTCCGCATTTTGGAACGTGCCATTTGCGGAGAGGACCCTAATGGGACATTTTGTTGAAAGGAAATTTATTTTGTGAAAATCGGATATATCAGGGTCAGTACACAGGAACAAAATCCCATGAGGCAGGAAGTTCTGATGGAATCTCTTGGTGTCGATGAAGTCTACATTGACCGCATGAGCGGTAAGAACACCAACCGCCCGGAGCTGCAAAAGATGATGGAATACGTCCGCAGGGGCGATACCGTCATTGTCGAATCGATCAGCCGTTTTGCCCGCAACACGCGAGATCTTCTGGAGCTGGTAGAAAAGCTGTCTGAAAAAGGTGTGGAGTTCGTCAGTAAGAAAGAGGCCATCGACACCACGACGCCGACAGGGAAGTTTATGCTCACTGTCTTCGGGGCTGTCGCCGAGTTGGAACGAGAATACATTTTGCAGCGTCAGCAGGAAGGTATTGCTATCGCCAAAGAGGAAGGGAAGTACAAGGGCCGCAAGCCGATTGAACGGTCAAATTTTGATGTCGTTATAAAGCAGTGGCAGGAAGGCAGAATCAGTGCGGTAGAAGCCATGAAGACCCTGCGCATGACAAAGACGACATTCTACCGAAAGGTGAAAAAGCCCCGCTGATCACAGCAGAGCTTTTTCTTCATCCTTCATATTCATCGCTGCCACAAAGGTTTTGAGCAGCTGTTCCGCATAGGCGCGTTCACTCTCTGAGCAGTTTTCCAGCATCAGCGTAACGGCGTCCGGATTTTCCCGCTCGGTGATCCCATAGAGAATATAGTCGGTTGACAGGCGAAGCGTCTTGGCAATTCTGCAAAGGGTCGGTACCGACATTCCCTTTGCGCCGGTCTCAATGTCTGCGCAGAACTTCGGCGTCACGTCGATCTGCTCCGCAAATTGCTCGCGGGTCAGGCCCATATACTCCCGCTGCTGCCGAATTCTTTTGCCGATCGCACTCCAGTCCATCGCAGAGACCTCCTGTGGTGAATATGCAATCATATTATCTCCATAAGTTGTTCTCTTAAATAAACTATCAAGGGATTACTGCACCAACTTTCAGGCGGTGTAAAAATAAACTTTCAGAATACCGGCAAATAGACAGAACGTGTCTAACCTCTTGGCTACAATGATCTCAGCATTTAGATAAAGGCCTAAATCAATAGAAAAAGGAGAGAGCAAAAATGGAAGAGAATAAAGAAAACAATACCGCCTTATTCGAGACCACCGGCGCAGAAGAGATCGTTTCCACTGCAAATGAGGAATCCCAGAAGGCTGCTTCTGAAACTGGCCACGATGCTCCTGCTGCGGCGGCAAAGAAGCGCAGCGTGAAAAAAGTGCTGACGGCGCTGCTGGATATCATCTTCGTCTGCATCATCGCTTTCGGTGTCATGCAATACTACGCCGATCAGCTCCGCGAGCAAATCGACAATATCGCTTTGGAGCAGGCACGCTCCGCGCTCAGCGACCTTTCCTCCATGGGCATTTCCTTCTCGCTGGCGCCCGTTGATTCCGACATCCCAAAGGCAGAAAAGTACGCGTGGAAAGATTTACGCGACGGCGGTGGGCCGGCTGCTATGACGTTTCAGCTTATGATGTACAATGAGGATTTTCCTGACGTGATCAAGACAGGGAAAAGCGTCAGGTACATGAACCTCACTCGTACTGTCAAGGTCTATGTCGATCAGGGCGAGAGCGGCGAATCGGACTATGCAGGAAACGTTGACGTCAACATTGTCGCATTTTATCAGAACTATGTGAAAAAAGGCATGATCTATCGCGCCGACGCAGAGCCCAATGCGGCACTTGTCTCCTATATCGGCAGCTTTGTCGAGGCTCAGGAGCAGCAGCTTTTCGAGGATTCCTTTCAGCTCAAGGACAGCAGTGTGGACTTCTACGATGAAACCATCACGATCTATTACAACTGGACCAACCTTCGGGATGAAGATGCAAATCCGATGTGGTCATTTTCTCTCAGCGCCTATCAGAACGGGCGTGAGCTGACACAGGATTATTTCAATTCTGAAACAGATCCCTTCAGTCAGCTGGCCTCCGGCTGTACCGGTGAATACTCCATTACTTACTATCTGCATAACACAAGCAGTCCCGTCAAACTGGTCGTCTCCAATCTCTACGGTGATAACCTGTTTGCAGATGACCGCCCCGGCGTAGAGTACGAGATCAAGTTGACTGACGGAAAGACAAACAGCGGTTCTCAGAGCACTTCTTTCTCGACCGGACAGAGCGATTCTGACGGCTATGAGCTCTACGAGCAGTTCCAGCAGGACTTCAGCAGCGGAAATTACTCGATTGGCGACACCAGTACACATTACAGCGGAGAAGAAGTCCGTGATTACCGCAGCTATGATAGCGGAGAAGAACTGGCCGAACTCACGCTGCATGATTTTGGCGGCTACGGTGAGGTGAGCTTCTACGCCTTGGGGGAAGGCGAGCTCCACTACGACGTTACGCTGGTAGATTCCTATTCGTGCAGCGGTTATACGGCGGACTATTTCCAGTTCTCTGACTATACAGGGCTTCAGGACCTCTTTGTTCTTCGCAGCGGGAGCTCGGAATGGCTTGTGACTTGGAATGCCCACCATCCGGACGGCGCTGTATACGAATACGAGCCGTAAAAGAGAGCGGGCGGCATTTTAATGCCGCCCGTCCCCGTTAAGTTCTCACTTAATAATAACTTTGAGCGTTGAAATATTAGAACTATTGGTGTATACTTTTTGGCAGGAAGATTTATTTTTTGTGCAGATAGACAAATCCTGTCCATGTATGCGTGCAGTATGACAGGCGGGAGGAGATTCAAATGGAAATTGAAAAGAGCGTGCGGCTGCTGTATCTATATCAGGATTTTGTCAAAGGCGTCGGCGTGCAGAAAAAAGCAGCGGCTGACCGTTTCGGCGTCAATGAACGCAGTTTACAGCGGGATATCGAAGACCTTCGCTGTTTTTTTGCCGAGCAGACACCGCCGGGAGAGATCATCTATGACGCACGGCAGAAGGTTTACCGACTCATTGAACGGGACAATGCACATCTGAACAACAGCGAGGTGCTGGCCGTCTGCAAAATCTTGCTCGAAAGCCGCTCCTTGCGAAGGGATGAGATGCTTCCCATTCTCGACAAGCTGGTCAGCTGCTGCGTCCCAACAGAACAGCGGCACGCGGTTGCAGAGCTTTTAGCGAACGAAAAGCATCTCTATATCGAGCCACACCACGGAAAACACCTGTTAAATGGCCTCTGGGAGCTCGGAGACGCCATCCAGAGGCATCTGGTGACAGAGATCACCTATGAGAAGCTCAAAGGCGGAGAAGCCGTTCAGAGGGTGATTGAGCCGGTCGGCCTGATGTTCTCCGAATACTACTTCTACCTTGTCGCTTTTATCCGGAATATTGACAGAGAAGCGGAGTTTGAAAATCCGGATGACCTGTTTCCGACCATCTATCGGGTGGACCGCATTCGGAGCTTCCGCGTGACAGACGAGCATTTTCAAGTGCCGTATCTGGAGCGCTTTCAGGAGGGCGAATTCCGCAAGCGGGTACAGTTTATGTACGGCGGCAGGCTGCAAAAGATCCGGTTCCAGTATACAGGACCGTCCATTGAAGCCGTGCTCGACCGTCTTCCCACGGCAGAGATCGAGCAGGAAACCGCGGACGGCTGGATCATCAAGGCCGAGGTCTTCGGCAAAGGCATTGATATATGGCTACGAAGCCAAGGAGAGTATATTACACTACTTTGATAGGAGAGATGCACATGGCAGCAACGGCTTCTGTTATTTCATTTGATAAGGGATATGTTCCGGACCCAAGCGAGCCCCTGTTCACAAGTATGTTTCAGCAGTATGAAAGAGTATTGGTTGAAAGCTTGGTCACCTCTTTTGGCTTGGATTTTATCGTAAAAGACCAGCACGGCGGCGATGTTGATACGATCCATAGTGTACGGGAAGTCGGCGTAGACGGCAAAATGATGTATAAGTCTACTCAAAATCAGTACAACTATGAGCACAGAGGGGAATATGATCGAGTCGCATATCACAAAGATCCGCGCTACACAAATACTGTAAAGGCCGCGAAAAACGAATTTGACCAGCATGGAACAAAGGCTGCCGATACCTATGTTCCCGGCAATCAAGTAATACCTCGCATGGAAAAGCACATCTCTCGTGGTCAGCAAGGACAACTGGATCATGTTATGTCAGCAGAGGATATCCACAATGACCCAGGCCGCGTTTTAGCAGGAATGGATGGATTGGAGTTGGCCAATCGCCCCGAAAATCTGCGCTATACCAATGCAGCTTTGAACCGAAACATGTCCAATATGAGCGCGGATGAGTACATTGCATGGTGTGAGGCCAATCCGAGCAAAGTAGACTGGAACGGAAAGAAAGGCGAGCCACTCCCTGGAGAAGTAAAAGATAGGCTACGGAAGGAGTACCAGCGAGCAAAAAAGGACTACGATGCTAAATTGGCCTGTACTTACTATACCAGCGTTCAGTTTAGAAAAGATGTAACCTATGCGGCAGTTAACGTCGGTGCTCGCATGGGAGTCCGTCAGGCGCTCGGGTTTGTATTTGCTGAGATTTGGTTCGCGGTAAAAGACGAATTACAAAAGCTGAATAAGCACGAGGCAGATTTAAAGGACTACTTGGAAGCAATCGCCCGCGGAATTGAGGTCGGTGTCAGCAACGCTAAAGAAAAATATCCCGAAATGTGTTCTCGCTTTTTGAGCGGTGCAGCCGCTGGCGCGCTTTCCAGCCTGACGACAACTTTGTGCAATATCTTTTTTACAACAGCAAAAAACACTGTGCGGATTATCCGACAGTCTTATGCGTCTATTGTTCAAGCAATGGAGGTTCTTTTCATAAATCCGGATAACTACGAATTCGGTGACAGAATGCGTGCAGTCGTAAAAGTTCTTTCAATTGGCGCAAGTGTGACAGTTGGTGTGCTTGTCAGCGATGCAGTTGCACGCACACCTATTGGGGCCCTTGGAAAAGCCGGCAACATTGTCAAGGAGTTTTGTGGTGCATTTGCTACTGGCATTATGAGTTGTACCCTCTTGATGTATTTAGACAGAAGCAAGATAACAAATCAGCTGGTACAGCAGCTCAACAATATCCACACACTAGAGACAGAGCTGAATTATTACCGGAGACAGGCTGCTTATTTTGAGCGGTACGCAGCTCAACTCATGCAGATTGACTTGGAACAATTTGAGAAGGAAACCAGTGCATTTAAGGAGATTGCCGAAAAAATCGACGGAGTTCTGACTGACGCAGAGTTAAATTCTGTCTTGCGTCAAGCGTTTGTTGCAAGAAATCTGCCCTTACCATGGGAAGGCTTTGAGGACTTCGACTCATTCATGTGCAATAACAGCGCGCATTTGGTGTTTCAATAATGTTTCCGTGTGACCGGTGCGGCGAGTGCTGCCGCAATTTACAACTGTCTGAATTGTATAGCGAGCTGGATCGAGGCGACGGGGTGTGCCGATATCTTGTTGGAAACCTGTGCAGCATCTATTCATCCAGACCTCTCTTGTGTCGGATCGATGAAAGCTACGATTGCTTTTTCAAAGATTCTATGACACGCGAAGAATTCTATCGTGCAAACCTGCAAGTATGCAGTAAGCTTAAAACAAAACGTACTTAGGAGGAATCAATTATGCCGTTACCCTTGATTTTAGGCGGAGCTGCCGCCATCGCCGGTGCTGTTGGAATCGGAAGTGCCGTTCACGGCGGTGTAAAGATGAAGGAAGCCAACGATACGATGAAATGGGCCGAAAGCAAGCATAGAGAGTCCATTACTGGTTTCGAAACGCAGAACAAGAAAACCACTGCCGATATGGACCGCTTGGGGAAAAAGGAGCTTGAAATTCTGGACAGTTTTCAGAAATTCTCCAACATTTTTGAGCAGATCCACAACCGTCCGGAATTTAAGCCTTATGAAAAAGAGAATGTCAGCATTCCTGCCTATAATGCAGAAGAGCTGAAGCAGGTCTCGGTCGGCGCAGGTGTTCTGCTGGGAGGACTCGGCGGCGCAGCAGTTGGCACAGCAGGCGGCTTTGCAGCAGCCGGTGCAACTACAGCAGCCGTTATGGCGCTTGGAACCGCTTCGACCGGGACGGCCATCGCATCCCTGAGCGGAGTGGCAGCCACCAACGCAACGCTGGCTGCTCTTGGCGGCGGTGCGATCGCCGCCGGTGGCGGTGGTATGGCGCTCGGCACGACCATTCTCGGTGCCGCAACACTCGGCGTTGGCATCTTAGTCGGCGGTGTCATCTTCAATGTGACCGGAAGCAAACTCTCTGACAAGGCGGATGAAGCGTTCAAACAGGCGAAAAAAGAAGAGACCGAAGTCCGTAAGATCTGCCGTTACATGCGAACTCTGAGCGATGCAGAAAGCAGATTTGAGGATGCTCTTCAGACTGTTGATAAAATCTACCGCCGCCATTTGGAGAAACTCGGCGATTTGGTGGTTCTCAGCGGAAAGACTGATTGGAATGACTATTCTGACGCTGAGAAAAAGTTGACGGAAAACACCGCGCTGCTGGTTGGGCTGCTGTATAGCATGTGCAAGGTGCAGCTTGTTCTCCAAAGCAACAGTGCCACCGAGTTGAACCGCGTCAACGAAGAAGGAATCAGTGCTTCTTGCGAGACAGCAAAGAACTTCCTTGTTGACAGTGGTCTTGCCGCGCTGGTATAATTAAAATAACTGTATATTACCATTTAAATCAATGCCCTGGAGATGTTTCCTTTTGAATCTCCAGGGTATTTCTTATGTTGTCCTTACATGATCGCAGCATCCGCAGCCAGGTCCTCTGTGAGGTCCGCGATGGTGTCGCCCGTGACCTGCATGGTGCTCGCCGACCACGGGTAACCCGAGGCGAACTGTGGGAAAACGCCCGTCGTGTGGTCGACAAAGTACGGCTCGAACCCAGCCTCCTTGATCTGCTCCTCGGTCAAATTGCGCGTAAGCTGGTGAACGATCGTGCCGACCATCTCGAGATGCCCCAGCTCCTCTGTGCCGATGTCGGTCAGCAGGCCCTTGAGCTCGGGGTAGGGCATGGAGTAACGCTGGGAGAGGTAGCGCAGCGACGCGCCGAGCTCGCCGTCCGGGCCTCCATATTTCAATTAACCATAAAATGAGCATGACTAAAGGACGAGACGGTAGTGGACGGTCAGGGTGTTGGCGGCTTTGTTCCAGGTGATATTGTCGGCGACGCTGCGGACGGCGGCGTTCTTTTCGGCAACGGTGGTGTCGGGGGATTCCAGCGTTTTGACGACGGCGCGGAGAGCGGAGCGCAGCAGCTTCGGATCGGCGGCGGCCCGGTCCTCTTTCTGCATGGCGGCGATCTGCGCGTCGAGATCGGCGATGCGCTTCTGCACGGCGGCCTTGCTCGCCTTATACTCTTCGACGGTATCGGCGCCGGTAAGGTAAGCGTCGCGCAGGCGGTCGAGCATGCGAACGGCGGAATCGCGCGCGGCCTCGACGGCGGATAGGGAAGATGCGGAGCCGTCGCTGGAACGGACCACATCGAAGGTCAGAGACGAACCGCGGGCGGCGTCCTCCCGCAGGCGGGAGATCAGTGCAGCCTCCAGCGCGTCGCGGCGCACCGTCTGCCGGACGCGGCAGGAGCCGCGCACGTAATTATTGCAAGCCATATAATCCGGCGTATTCACGATGAGGCCACCGCCGCAGGCGGCACAGCGGACAAGGCCGGAGATCCAATGCTTCTGCGTTCCGGACGCGCGGGCATAGCGCGGGTACAAAAGTTTCTGCTCGTCGATGCGGCGCTGAACGGCATTGAAAGTCTCTTCGTCGATCAGCGGCTCGTGCTTGCCGTCGACGAGGACGACATTCTCGTTCGAAAAGTCGCGGCGGGTGCGGCCGGCCGGATTCCAGCGCAGCTTGCCGATATAGACGGGGTTGCGCAGGATATATTCGATGGTCCGGTTTTCAAACCTGCCGCCGCGGTGCGTGCGCTGGCCGCATTCGTTCATCCAGCGCGCGAGCGGAAAGCAGCCTTCGCCAGCGAGGTAGCGGCGGAACAGCTCTTTCACAAAGCCATCCTCGGGCGGTTTCGGCACGAAAACGTGATCCTTGATGCCGTAGCCATACGGCGGATTGCTCTGCACCTCGCCGCGGCGGTGCTTTTCCTCCATGCCGCGCTTGACCTCCTGGGCAAGGTTGATGCTGTAGTATTCGTCCATCGCCTCGATGAGCGCTTCGGTAATGAGGCCCATGCCGCCCTCGGCCACCGGCTCGGAGATCGAAATAACGTCAATGCCGAGCTGCTTGCGCAGGATCGACTTATACATGACCGCATCATCGCGGTTGCGGGCAAAGCGTGAAAACTTCCAGAGCAGGATCGCGTCGAAGGGCTTCGGCTTCGTCTTGGCGACGCCGATCATGCGGCGGAATTCGTCGCGCTTTTTCACACCGCGGCCGGAAATGCCCTCGTCCATGAAGACGAATTCATCCGGCACGATATAGCCGTTGCGCGCGGCCCATTTGCGGATCTCGACGAGCTGCGAGGCGGGGGAGAGCTCCACCTGGTCATCGGTGGAGACGCGGATATAGGCCGCGGCGATGCGAAGATCAGGCAGCGGCGCGGGGACGGAAGAAGTAAAGCCTTTCGGCGGGGTCATAAGAGGTCACTCCTTTGCGGGGGGGATTTTTACCGGTGGCGGGGCGGGACAGAATGGTATATACTGATGCGCGGCGCCAAAATATTATCATCGGAAGATTCTGAGAGGAAAGAGAGGCAAACCATGCCAAACCGACTCGATCAAGAGATCCTTGAAAAGTTCCGTAGACTGAACCCTGAGAATCAGGAAGCTATTCTTGTTTACTTAGCAACAGCTCTATCTGAGCCAGAAGCATCTTCTTCTGATCGTCGGTAAGCCGGCGAACCAATTCCATCAAGCGCGCTTCCAATGGGGAAAGACCGTCGACCTTCAGGTCGGCGGTTTTTTCTATCTCATCACACCCAAGCAGATATGCAGGGGTAGTGTGCAGCGCGACGGCAAGCTTTGCAATTTTATCTCTGCGCATATTAGCAATATCGCCGGTTTCCCATTTGCGGACAGTGCTTTTGCCGACGCCGACAATGTTGCCAACTTCCTCTAAGGTCAGCCCGAGCTCTTCACGCAGCTGCCTGATCTTATCCTTCATTTCCATAGGGAATCACCTCACTGTGCGTTGATAATATCACATAAGTGTCATTTATGCAACATTGAAGTTTCGTAAAAGACAAAATTGTGCTTGACAATAGAAAATGATATGTTAAGATAGTGTCGTAAAGGACACTTACAAAGGAGGTGAAAACGATGAACGCAAAAGCATTGTACGACGCCATGAAAGCAAAAGGTATCCAGATCGGGGAGATGTGCGAGCTGCTGAACATGAGCAGAAGCGCATTTTATCGAAAGACAAGAGGTAAGTCCGAGTTTACGTTGAGCGAGATCAATAAGATCTGCGAGGTACTTGGCGTGTCTTCGCCGATCGGAATTTTTTTTGCTCAAGTAGTGTCCTAAAAGACACTTCCAGATGAAAGAAAGCTGCGGAGAAGAGAACGGAAGCGGATTTTTTGAAGTGCCGCCATTAGGGCGGAAAAAGCAAAACAGCCGGTGCGTCATCACCGACTGTTCTGCCGCAAATTTCTTTACCATAGCCAGACGCACCATAAATGGGCAGCACATGACGATGCCACTTCTATGACTGGCTGCGCGACTTAGGCAGTATGCGATCTGCCGATTCCCTGACGGGCCGCCCCGTCGCTCGCGCAACGACATGACAGATTCGTTTCGCACTCACGGTTTTTTGCGCTCACCAGCGTAGACCGCCTATGGTTGGGCGGAATAGCCTCTATGGTGAAGAGGCTTTAGAGCGCGGAATAAATCGAATCAAACGTTATGGCACAGGGGCGGATGCAAAAACTGTCCCAAGAAGAACAGCCCCTTTCCGCCCTAATAGGGGCACTTCAAGAATAGCACAAATTTGTCTTTTCTGCAACACATATTCGACGAGCCGAAAGGCTGGGGCAAGGGGACGAGCGGGGCGGCATAGATTCTGAGAGAAAGGAGCGTGCGGGCATGGGGAAGCGAAAACAGGAGCCGATCATCGTGAAGGCCTACGTCAAGACGGCGGACGGCGGCGAGGTGGACGTGGACACGCTCAGCGACGAGCAGCGCGAGAAGTTGGGCACATGGCTGCGCGTGACCTACCTGAACGAGCTGTGCCGAGGGAAAGCAAAATTCCATGTGAAACAATAAGAGGCAAGGGAAAATCCTTTGCAGAAAGAGAGGGACAAAATGCAAAAGAAGGATCGACGCACGAGAGAAGAGCAGGCGCTGCGGCACGCGCAGACGCTGCTGCGGCTGGCGGTACTGCTGTGGATCGCGGTGCTGCTGCTGTGCCTGTTGGAGCCGGGATGCCTGGCGATGGACGCGGCGGCCGCGGCGGCGGAGACCGACCCGGCGGTCACGTGGCTGGCGGCGGTGGGCGCCGGATGGCTGACGTGGCGCGGAATGGTGCTTGTCCTGAAGCTGGACGAGCCGAGGAGAAAGAGGGGGGTGCGCAGATGAGCTATTTATCCTCGGGCGCGCAGCTGCTCGGCAACCTTGAGCACACGGCGGCGGAGCTGCTGGAAACGACGATGCAGGAGCGTGGGCGCGGCTTTGCGAGCGACAACGAGAGCTGGGCGGAGATCAAAGCTCATCTTGAGCGCGCGAAGAAGGCGACGGGCGACCTTGAAAAGGTCCACAAGGAGATGTGGGACGCCATCAAAGACCAGAACGAGGACGCCTACGGGGCGCTGGCGAATGAGCTGACGCGCGCGGGCGCTGCGCTGGCGGCGGAATGGATGGTCGTCTCGGTGCTCGGCAAGATCGCCGTGGAGATGACGGGAGAGTGAAGCGCGCGTGGACGACAAGCGATTTATCGCGCCGCAGACGCGGCCGACGCTCTGCTGGTCATGCCGGCGGGCGTGCGGCGGCTGCTCGTGGACGGAGCGAGATCCCGTGACGCACGCGATCCGCTTCGAGCCCGTGAAGGGCTGGGAGGCGGAGAAAACGACGATCAACGGCTCGAAAAGCGAGCACGGCGAGAAGTGCTACCGCTACACGACCGACAGCTACCGCGTCGTGCGCTGCCCGCTGTACGTGCCGGACCGGCGGACGAGAGCCAAAAGCGCCATGCCGGTATGGGCCATGCAGGCCGCGAACGCATGAAAAAGGCGGCTGACCGATGGCACCGGTCAACCGCCACGAAGAAAAACACACATGAAAGGAGATTTTCTTCCCCGCCATTATAGCATGCGGCGGGGAAGAAGTGCAAGGGAAATGAGCGTGATTCAAGACGCCATTGCCGCCATTGAGGGCCAGCAGCCGAAAGAGCGCTCGGCGGTGTGGATGGTGGGTGAGCAGCTGAAAGATATGGTCCGCGGCAATGAGGCCGCGGCGGCACTGCTACTGACAGACCTGACGCAGAACAAGGAGATGACGCTCGCGGCGGCGGAGAAGAAGATCGCCGAGCGAGCCAAAAAGAATAAGGTCGGCAACTGCGGGTGCGTGACGCCCGCGGAGGCCGAGGACATCCTGCGTGAGTTTTTCGGCCTGCCGGAGCGCGGCACAGACGTAGCACCGCAGACGGAGAGGCGCAAGGTCGTGGACCTTGCGGACTTTTTATGAGCCGCCGCACAGACGCCGGATGGGAGAATCTGGCGGACAAGCTGCCGTTCCAACCATGCGGAGACCTGCAAAACGACGTGCTGGAAGATATCTACGACAACGACATGCTCGGGACCGGGTTGATGCTTTACAGCCGCGAGAGCGTGGAGACCGCAAATCCTATTGCGCAGATCATGGACGCGGAAGACTGGGACCGCTGGGAGAAGTCTCGGAAGCGCCGCTGGGGCGCGCGCTGCAGCTGCTCAAACTGCGGAGAAGAGTTTTTTGCGGGCTATGTCAGCGACAGCGGTACGAGTGGCATCGTCCTGCGGCAGGGCGAGGACGGGCAGATTTATGACGGCTACGTCGACAAGGGAGACGACGATGCGCAAATCTTTTTTGACGACGAGACGATCGTTTGCCCGCGCTGCTACCAGAGCGTGGTCGTGACGCGGCGGAGCGAGCTGCGGCAAGGGCGCACGCTTCAAGCATTGCAGGCCGAAACGCTGAACATTGACGGATATCTCGCGGTGCTCTATTGGATGGTGGCGCGATATCAGGACAACACGGGAACAGACGTCGTGACGTTCTCGCCGCACGCGGCGCTGATCGTGGACCGCTGCGGCGTGCTGCGGCGCTTCCGCGCGGTGCGCCACAGTAACGAGGCGCGTGACGTAACGTGGACACCCTGCAAGCAGAGCTGCGACCCGATGCAGCAGCCCTATTACTGCCACGGTGCCGTGAACGGACGGCAGGTCGGCGGCTGGGTATGCGCCTACGGCCCAGAGCTCGGCGGAACGACGGGCGAGAAGACGGCACTGGACAAATACATCGGCGCGGGCGGAACCTGGCCGGGGGCGTATCTGCACGTCTGGCGCAAGCACCCGCAGGTGGAAAACCTGATGCGGCAGGGGTTCGGCGATGCGGTGACGCAAACCATTGACAACTATCTGAACATGTGCGGCAACTATTCCATGCTGCGCGGCACACCAAATATTCCGTGGGTCGATTGGAGTGAGACGAAGCCGCACCGAATGCTCGGCGTGAGCAAGGAAGCCTTCCGCGAGGTGCGCGGGAAGCATTGGAGCGAAGGCACCGCGCGGTGCTGGGCGAGCTACCGAATGCTTGTAAAGAACGCGGACGCGCTGCAATTCGCGCAGGAGGTCGGCAAGCTCGGCCTGAACGACATGGAAAAATTGCTGGGCGCCTATCGGGCCGTCGAGACCGATCTGCACCCGACGCATGTGGTGAAATACCTTGAAAAGCAAAAGCGGCTGAAAGGCGGCGTGCAACTGCTGCTCGATTACCGGCGCGTGCTGCGGGCGCTGTGGCTGGCGGACCAGAACGAAACGCTGTGGCCGCGCGACCTGCAAGCGGCGCACGACCGTGTAATGGAGATGTACGCGGCGCACGAGGGCGTGAAGTACTACTCGGCGGATTTTACGCCGGTCTATATCTGGCTCAAGGCGCTGGAATGGACAGACGGCGAACTCTGCATCCGCATCCCACAGGAGGAGCGGGAGCTGATCGATGAGGGAAAAACCCTGCGCCACTGCGTGGGCACCTACGGCAGGACACATTGCAGCGGCAAGCCGATCTTCTTTGTGCGGCACTACCGCAGGCCAGAGCGCAGCTATTACACGCTGAACATCGACCTGACGCGGGCGATGCCGAAGGAGATCCAGCTGCACGGCTACGGCAACGAACGCCACGGCGAGCGCAAGCAGTATGAGCACGGCATCCCGAAAAAGGTGCGCGACTTCTGCGACAGATGGGAGCGCGAGGTACTGACGCCGTGGTTCATGGAGGAACAACGCAAAAAGTTCGCTGAAACGAACAAAGTGGACAAGAAAGCGAGGAAAGGCGCATGAGCGAAACAATGGAAATGGCCGTGGCCTGTGAGGTGCGCAGCATCACCGCCATCACGGACGAGATCATTTTTTACAAAAATGTCGGCGGACAGGCCGTCATCGAGATTGGCAAGCGGCTGATCGAGGCAAAAGCACAGCTCAAACACGGGGAATGGCTGCCGTGGCTGAGCGAAAAAGTGGAGTTTTCGGAGACGAGCGCGCAGCGATTTATGCAGCTTGCAAGGGAGTACGGAAATACCTCACTGGTGGGGGATTTGGGAACCTCGAAAGCCTTGGTATTACTGGCTTTGCCGGCATCTGAGCGAGAGAATTTTGCGAGCGAAAAACACGTTGTCAACGGGGAAGAAAAAAGCGTCGCCGAGATGAGCAAACGCGAGCTCGAAGAGGCCATCCGGCAGCGCAAGCTCGCTGAGCTGGAACGCGACAAGGCGCGGCGCGAGTTGGACGAACAGCGCAAGGCCAACGAGGAGGCCGCGGCGGAAGCACAGAAGGCGCAGGAGGCGGCGGAGGCCGCCCGCGCCGAGGTGGAGAACGCGCAGGGCACGGCGCTGGCCGCGCAGGAGCGCGCGGCGGAACTGGAACGCGAAATGAAGGAGCTACGCGAGAAGCCTGTAGACGTCGCCGTACAGACGGTGGACGCGAGCGAGGAACAGATCGCCGCGGCGGTGAAGGAGGCGGAGCTTTCCGCCAAGGAGAAGATCGGCAAGAAGGCCGAGGAGCTGAAAAAGGCCAGAGAGGACCTGGCACAAGCAAAAGCGGACGCGCAGGCCGCGGCAGAAAAGGCCGAAAAGGCAGAGGACGAGGCGGCAGCGCTGCGCGCTGAGCTGGACAAGGCCAGAAAAAGCGCCGCGGCGATGGACAACAAGGCGCTCGCGGAGTTTGCCGTCCTGTTCCGGCAGGCACAGGAGACGGTGAACCGCATGACGGAGATCGTCGACGAGCTGGATGAGGAGAGCCGCCCGAAGATCTACCGCGCGCTGGGCGCGCTGCGGGACATGATCGCCGAAAAGGCAGGTGAGGGCGCGTGAAGCGAAGCGACTATCTGAAACTCTGCGTGAGCGCGGCGATGCTCAGCTACCGCAAGCCGAAGGTGCTGTACGGCGGGATCGAATACTACCCGGAGGGCTACGAGATGCGCTTCGACAAGAGCGGCAAGGCGGTACATAGAGCGATCCTGCGGGACGCGAGCAAGCACAACTGCCT
>CAKUJL010000011.1 GCA_934661715.1 uncultured Oscillospiraceae bacterium
GCCGTTGAACTGCCCCGCGCCGTAGAGGCCGGGGACCTTTTTGCATTCGAGCGTCGGCAGAAGCTCCGTCGGGTCGACGCAGTCGTACTCGATGGCGTAGGCCGGGCGCATCATCTCGGCGTGCTCCAGACCTGCGATCGTGTGGACCATCGCGATCTGCACATCCTCGGGAAGACTGGACGACAGGCCCTGAATGTAGAGCTCGTCCGTCGAAATCCCGCACGGCTCGACAAAGAGCTGGTGGCGCGGCTTATCCGGGAAGCGGTCGATCTTCGTCTCGATCGACGGGCAGTAGCGCGGCCCGACGGACTCGATCATGCCGTTAAAAAGGGGAGACCGCGCAAAATTTTCCCGGATGATGCGGTGCGTCTCCTCGTTGGTATAGGTGAGATAGCAGACCGCCTGATTTTTGACTTCTCCGGTCGTGGAAAACGAGAACGGCTCGGGGCGCTCGTCTCCCGGCTGAAGCTCCATTTTGGAAACATCGACCGAGCGGCGGTTGATACGCGGCGGCGTTCCGGTTTTGAACCGGCGCATCCGAAGGCCGAAGGACTTCAGGCACTCGGTAAGGCCGAGACCGGCCTGCATCCCGTCGGGGCCAGAGGAATACGCGCATTCGCCGGTGATGACCCGCGCGTCGAGATACGTACCCGAGGCAATGACGGCGGCCTTGACCGTATAAACCGCGCCGAGTCTTGTCGTGACGGACGAAACATGGCCGTCGGTCAAACCGATCGACACGACCATCGCCTGCTTGAGATCCAGGTTTTCCTGCCGCTCGAGCGTGTGCTTCATGTCCTCCTGATATTTGCGCCGGTCGGCCTGCGCCCGCAGAGAGTGCACCGCCGGGCCTTTTCCGAGATTCAGCATCCGGTACTGGATGCAGCAGCGGTCCGCCGCCTTTGCCATTTCGCCGCCCAGCGCGTCGAGCTCGCGCACCAGATGGCCCTTTCCCGTGCCGCCGATGGCCGGGTTGCAGGGCATGTTGCCCACGGCGTCCAGATTGATCGTGAAGACGACGGTTCTCAATCCCATTCTCGCACAGGCCAGGCCCGCTTCAATGCCCGCGTGTCCCGCACCGATGACGGCCACGTCGTAGCTTCCCGCCGCATAGTTCATACACATCGCCTCCAAATCTGCTTTAAGGTCTTATTTTAGCAAGATTGCAGCATTTTTTCAACTGCGGCCCCGGTTTTCGAAAAGAAAAAAGAGTGCCTGCGTCCATTCTTCCCGTTTCGCGCGGCAAAAGGCGTAAACTGGACGCAGGAGGCGAGGACCTTGCACGATACGTGTCTTTTCCGCCGGGCGCTTCTTGAGACGCTGGCGGACAATCTTGTTTTGTCGGAATCCGGTGCAAACAAAGCGCTCACCGATGCGGCGCTTTCGCTTTGCAAACGGCTCTGTACGCTGGCGCTCGACCCTTGCGTTTCGGACGAGCAGGCGCTTTTCCAGATCCGCGAGATCAGCCGTGCGCTTTTGCCGTCGCTGCGGGAACGCGGTTTTTAACGCGACGTGAACGGCAAAAAATTCCTGCCCGACCACGTTCGACGGACTATCTTTTTTCCGCCTGCTATACTGAGCGTACAGCTTATCCAATGCGAGCGCACTTCATATCCCGGGCGGCATCTGCCGTCAATCCCACAACTCTGCCCCCGGCCGCGCGTTCGGTCGGGGGACTTTTTTAAGTGCGTCAAAAAAGAGCGGTTTTTCCGGAAACTGCGCCGCACTCAGTATTTCAGGCAGCGCTTGAGCCGCTTTTCGGCCCGCTGGATGGTGCGGCAGATCGTCGATTTGCTGACGCCGAATTCTCGGGCCAGCGTGGGCATGTTCTTCCGCTCGATGTAATACCCGAGCACCGCCCGGCGCTGCTTTTCGGTCAGCTCGTTTTCGATGACCCGGCGCATCCGCTGCAATTGCTGCTGGCGCGTCAGACGCGGGCCCTGATAGTCCTCATATCCGATAGCCTTCATTGCGGTAAAATCCCCTTTCATAGTAGTGCGCGGTCAATTCCGACAATTCGTTCATCTGGCGCAGCATCTGCGTGAGCACGGCCGTGCGCCGGTCGATCCAGAACAGCTCCTCCGGGTCTCTCGCCGCTTTTTTCCGCCGGCGAAGATACGCCAGCCTTTCGCGCAGCAGCTGTGCGCTTTTCTCATATTCTGCCGACAATTCCCTGAGTGTCATCTCGTCTGCTCCCGCTCCATCGCCACACGCTGGCTTCCCAGAAAATACGCCCGCGCAAATTCGTGCAGACAGTCCGGGCAGACAAGCTTTTCTTCGATTTCGTAATACAGCTGCCCCAGATAAATTTCCCCGCCGCAGCAGGCGCAGAGCGCAAAGACCTCCGCCTGCTGCCGGTCGGCGGGCACGGCCCCGTTTCTGCGTGTTTTCATTCGTATCCCTCCTGATGGAGCCTCCCGCCGCTTGCGGCCGAGAAACTGCCATTTATTTCCACATCAAGCATACTACACGTTCCGTGTGGTGTCAAGTAGGAATTTTACAAAATTTAGGAGGAGATAGGGACCCATGCTTGGAGCGAGAATTGCCCTGCTGCGAAAAAGTCTCGGCCTGAGCCAGCAGGAGCTGGCAAACCGGCTCGGTGTGAGCGCAAGCGCCGTCGGTATGTATGAACAGGGACGGCGGGAGCCGCCGTGTGCGCTGATCTGTGAACTGGCGGCGCTTTTCGGTGTCAGCACCGACTTTCTGCTGACCGGTCAGATGTGCGCGTGTGATGAAAAGACGCTGTGCGCCGCGCGGAAAACGCTTCTGCACGAGCTTTCCGGAAAGCTTCTGCTGCGCGACGGCGCCGGACACGAGCGGCCCTTCGGCGAAGAAGACCTCGCCGCGCTTTTTGCCGTAATGCTCGGATGAAGGCCCGCTATTGACGAACGGCGCGGTTTCGGGTATGATGGACACGGGGTGTTTTCTTCCAACTCCCAACGCACCCGGACAGCGGGCCTTTTCACGCTGCGCCGCGTCATTTTCCCTTGAAATACGTCAGTATTCCTGCGGAAAAATGTCTTGCGCAGCGCAAAAATTCCTCGCCGCCGGTCGCGTCGTCAGTTGAAAGAATCCACCCTGCACCGCAGCTATGCGGCGCGACGGCTGAAAAAGGTGTGTGCAGCCAGATTGCAGAAGCGGTCCACTGCCGGGCGGTTTGCCGGGATGAATCTCTGGGCGGCTTCTGATGGAAGACAAGGAGAAACCATGGACGATACGGCCATGATGCGCGAGGCATTACAGCTTGCCCGCGAGGCGGCAGAAGACGGCGAGGTGCCGGTCGGCTGCGTTGTTGCGATGGAAGACGGCCGCATTGTCGGCCGCGGGAGAAACCGCCGGGAGAAGGGAAAGTCTGCCCTGGCCCATGCGGAGCTCGAGGCCATCGGAGAAGCTTGCCGGACGCTCGGCGGCTGGCGGCTGTGGCAGTGTACGCTCTATGTGACGCTCGAACCCTGCTGTATGTGCGCCGGCGCAATTACCGGGGCACAGATCCCGCGCGTGGTCTATGGCGCGTCCGACCCCAAGATGGGGGCCGGCGGGTCGCTTGTCAATCTTCTTTGTCTTCCGGGATGTTTTCGTCCCGCAGTCACAACCGGCGTTCTCGAGGAGGAATGCCGGGCGCTTTTGCAGACCTTTTTCCGCTCGCTTCGCGAAAAAAAGAAACCCATGCGCGAACCAACGAGAGGTGAGGACTTTGCATTATAAAATTACATCCGACTCCACGTGCGATTTATCGCCCGAGCAGGTCAAAGCATTCGATATCGGCATTCTGCCGCTCTATGTCCAGCTGGGCGGGGAAGCAAAGCGCGACGGCGTCGACATTCACCCCGACGATATCTATGCGCACGTCGCGGCGGGCGGCGATCTGGCCACGACATCGGCTGTCAATCTGGCAGACTATGTGCAGGCATTTTCCGCGCTGTCGAGAAAATACGACTTTGTCGTCCATGTGTGCATTTCGTCGGAATTTTCCTGCTGCTATCAGAACGCGTGTCTGGCCGCGGCGGAGTATGAGAACGTGTATGTCGTGGACTCGCGGAATTTATCGACCGGGCACGGGCTCGTCGTTCTGGAAGCAGAGCGCTGCGCCCGCGAAGGGATGGAGCCATCGGAGATCGTCCGTTACTTAAACGATCTGACCGCGCGGGTCGACGCAAGCTTCATTCTGAGCCGGCTCGATTACATGAAAAAGGGCGGCAGGTGCTCGTCCGTCGCAGTTCTGGGCGCGAATCTTCTCAAGCTCCGCCCCGCCATCGAGGTCAAGGACGGCAAAATGGGCGTCTGCAAAAAATACCGCGGCACGTTTGAAGCCTGCGTCAAAGCCTACGTTTCCGACCGGCTCTCCGGACAGGAGGGACTCGACCTGCGCCGCGTCTTTATCACGCACTCCGGCGTTCCGGAGGAGATCGTCGAGACGGCGAAGGCCGCCATTTTACAATATCAAAGCTTTGCGGAGATCTGCGTCACCCGCGCCGGCTGCACGGTTTCGAGCCACTGCGGCCCCGGCACGATCGGCGTTCTGTTTCTGCACGAAAGGTAAGCTATGAAAGAAACACTGCGTGCGCTGCTCCCGAAGCAGCAGCTTTCGCTCACGGAAGACCAGCTGGACACCTTCGAGCGCTTCGGAAGCCTCCTTCTGGAAAAGAATCAGGTCATGAATCTGACGGCCATCACAGAGCCGGAGAAGGTCGCGGAGCTGCACTTTTTTGATTGTCTCGCGCTTCTGAACGCGGCGGATTTCAAGGGAAAATGCGTCATTGACGTCGGCTGCGGCGCGGGCTTTCCGGGCGTTCCTTTGAAGATCGCCGAGCCCACGATGCAGCTCACGCTTCTGGACTCGCTCGGAAAGCGCATGGACTGGCTGCGGGAAATTCTGCCGGGGCTGGGTCTGGACGCAAACGTCGTGACCGCGCGGGCCGAGGAATATGTGGTCTCCTGCCGCGAAGGCTATGATCTTGCGGTGTCGCGGGCCGTCGCGCGGCTGAATATTCTCTGTGAGCTCTGCCTTCCGTATGTGAAGGTGGGCGGATGCTTTCTTGCCATGAAGGGCCAGCTGGCGGACGTGGAGCTGGAGGAGGCGAAGAAGGCCATTTCTCTTCTCGGCGGAAAAGTCGAGCGGGTATTCGCCTACGATGTTGAAAACGCCGTACACCGCGCCGTCGTCATCCGCAAGGAAAACCCAACCCCCGCCAGATACCCGCGTCCCTTCGCGAAAATCAAAAAATCTCCGTTATAAAAAACAAGCGGCTGCTGCAAAACGCAACAGCCGCTTTCCGTTTGTTAAAAGCCTCGCAGAGTTTCGCCCCGCAGGGCGAAATAAAATGGAAATTCATTTTATCCGGCGGCTCCGCCGACCGGAAAAATACTTCTCGCCTCGACTGCGCGCAGCCCCTTCTGTCAAGAAAGCGTCAGCTTTTTTGACAGTTTCAGGCTTTGCGGAGGTCTTCGCCGCGCAGGTACTTGCCGAGAGGCTTCTGCAAAAGCGCCGCGATGATCAGATCGAGCGCCAGGCTGAGGATCAGGAAGCTGCCGTTATAGAGCGCGGAGTAGATCCACGGGGAGGTCATCGTCATGCCGAAGAACTCGTCGGGCATATAGACCGCCCAGAGCGTTGCGCCGGTCACATAGTGCACCAGGAAGCGCAGGAACGTGCCGAGGATGGAGCCCCAGTAGAACCCGTTCTTCTTGCCCTTGAACAGGCCCGCGAAGCCCATCACGGCGAAGGCCAGCAGATAGTCGCCGATGATCGACTGCCAACCGGCGGAGTACGCAACGTCGAGGAACAGCTGAAGTAAGCCGAACGCGAACGAGACGAGCAGGCCCGGTCCAAAGCCCCAGCGGATGCAGAACAGGAAGATCGGGAACATCGACAGCGTCACCGAGCCGCCGTTCGGCAGCGTCCAGAACTTCAGGTAGCCCAGCACCTGCGCCAGAGCCAGCATGATCGCGCCTTCGCACAGGCAGCGAAGGGTCATTTTGTTGTTTTTCATCAAAAACACCTCATAGAAACAAAGATACCGCCTACAACCGGGAATGGTGTAGAGCGGCGGATGTTTCAACGAATCAGCTTCCTACGCCGGCATTACCCGGATCAGGTTAAAGGGACAAGCGCAGTGCGCAATCTCAGCCGGTTTCCCAGCGCCCCTGTGTTCGATTGTATGCGGTTCGCCCTTATTATAGGGAAAAGGCGTCGTTTCGTCAAGCCCTATTTTTGCCCGCAGTTTCCCGCGCGGAGGCGGCAGATTTTTCGGGCGGAATATTTTCGGAACCCCCTTGCAAAAGCGGAAAAAATCGATATGATAGTACGTACCACGCTTCCATACTTCCGGCGTTTCGTTCCTGTTTTTCGTTCGTTTGAAAGGAGAATTTCCATGAAGCGTCAGCTGTTTCACCAGAGCTCCATGACCGAAGGCCCGGTCTTGCAGGGGATGCTGGCCTTTTTTCTGCCGATCATGCTGGGGACGCTGCTTCAGCAGCTGTATTCCGCGGTCGACGCGGTGGTGCTCGGGCAGTTCGTCGGCAAGACCGCGCTGGCGGCGGTCGGCGGGTCGGACATCGTGCTCATCAACCTCATCGTCAATTTCTTCGTCGGCCTGTCCTCGGGCGCCTCGGTCGTTATCTCGCAGCACGCCGGTGCGCAGGAACACGAGCAGGTCAGTAAGGCTGTCCATACGGCCATTTTCCTCGCCATCGTCGTCGGTGCGCTCACGACCCTTCTCGGCACGACAGTCGCGCCGCTGCTTCTGCCGGCTCTGAGCACGCCCGAAGATACGCTCCAGTATTCCAAAGACTATCTCGTCTGGTACTTTGCCGGGATGATCCCGTCCATGATCTACAACATGGGAAGCGGCATCCTGCGTGCCTTGGGAGACTCGAAGCGGCCTTTGCTGTTTCTCGTCGTGTGCACGGTCGTGAACACCATTCTGGATCTGCTTTTCGTCGCGGTTTTCAAGCTGGAGGTCGCGGGCGCTGCCATCGCCACGAGCATTTCGCAGGTGTTCTGCGCCTGGCTCGTTCTCCATACGCTTCAGAAATCGCACGGGGACTATCATCTTGAGCTCAAGAAGATCCGCCCGGACGGCTGGCTTCTCAAGCGGATGCTCGTCATCGGCCTTCCCGCTGGTATTTCGAGCATGCTCTATAATATCACGAACGTCTATGTCCAGAAGGCGATCAACCTGCTCGGCACGGATACGGTCGCGGCGTGGTCGGTGTTCTGGAAGCTAGACGGCATCTTCTGGCCGATCAACAACGCCATCGGCATCGCCGTTATGACCTTCGCGGGGCAGAACTACGGGGCCCGCAAAAAAGGCCGCATTCTCCAGACCATGCGCGTCGGCTTCGGGCTGCATTTTGCGATGTGCGTCCTCATCGGCGGCACGATTTTCCTCACACGCGACTGGACCATCCGTCTTTTTAATTCCGACCCGGCGGTCATTGCGCAGGGACGGGTGATCATCACGTATCTGGCGCCCTGCTACTGCCTGTTTACGGCGACGGAGGTCTTGTCTTCGATGATGCGCGGCGTCGGAAACGCGGTCAAGCCCACGATCATCACGCTCTTCGGCGCGTGCGTGCTGCGGCTCATCCTGCTTTTCACGATGACCTTCCCGCACCTGAGCAATCTCACCATCGCCCTGTGCTATCCCATCACGTGGGCGGCGGCGTCTATCATGTTCCTGATCTACTACAAATTCGGCCACTGGCTTCCGGCGTACCCGGTCAAGCGCGTGGAAATTGGATAAACAAAGCCCCTCCGCAGAAAGGTTTTCTGCGGAGGGGCTTTTGATCGTTCGGATTATTTTACGGTGATGACAGTGTAGTCGTCGGTGCCGAGGCCGATCTTTTTGCCGTGCGTGATGGCGGCCTGCCAGCAGGTGTTCGGGTGCATGGCGTGCAGATGGTCGTGATCGTGCGGGTCGCCCTTCTCGTCCAGTCTGCTTCCGGGCAGGACCGGCTGACGGTTGACCGCTTCGGCGCAGGCCAGGTCCAGCGCTACCGGGTCAAAAGACGCGAACATACCCACGTCCGGCACCATCGGCACGTCGTTTTCCGCGTGGCAGTCGCAGTCCGGCGAAACGTCGCGCACGATGGAAATATGGAAGCTGGGCCGTCCGTCGACGACCGCCTTGGCGTATTCGGCGATCTTGTAGTTGAGCACTTCCTCACTCTCGTCAAATTCCGGCGTGATCGCGTCTTTGGGACAGATGGCGATGCAGCGGCCGCAGCCGAGGCACTTGTCGTGGTCGATATGGCACTTTTTGTCTGTGATAATGGGTGCGCCGTGGGCGCAGATCTTCGTGCACTGGCCGCAGCCGACGCACTTTTCGGTTTCAACAGACGGCTTTCCCTGCGCGTGCATTTCCATCTTGCCTGCTCGTGAGCCGCCGCCCATGCCGAGATTTTTGAGTGCGCCGCCGAAGCCCGCTTCCTCATGGCCCTTGAAGTGCGTGAGGGAAATGACGATGTCCGCGTCCATCAGCGCCCGGCCGATCTTCGCGTTTTTCACATACTCGCCGCCCACGACCGGCACTTCGATATCATCGCCGCCGCGCAGGCCGTCTGCAATGATCACGTGACAGCCGGTGGAAAACGGCGAGAAACCGTTTAAGTACGCCGCGTCCATATGCTCGAGCGCGTTTTTGCGGCTTCCGATGTAGAGCGTGTTGCAGTCGGTCAGAAACGGCCGGCCGCCTCTTGCCTTGACGAAATCCGCCACGGTCTTTGCGTAGTTCGGGCGCAGATACGCGAGGTTGCCCACCT
This sequence comes from uncultured Oscillospiraceae bacterium, assembly GCA_934661715.1. GTDB lineage: Bacteria > Bacillota > Clostridia > Oscillospirales > Oscillospiraceae > CAG-170. Next base: position 8,764 of record CAKUJL010000011.1, read on the forward strand.
CGCCGAAGTGCAGCTTGATGGCGACGATCTTGCCGTCAAAGTCGATTTTGTCCATGCCCGCGGCCAGCATGAGCTTTTCGAGCTTCTGCTGCTGGTTGACGCCGGGACGGCAGCGGAAGTCAGTGAAATATACCTTTGCCTGTTCCATGATACTTCTTCCTCCTTGGTTCTTGAAAAATTCCTCCTGGCAAAAGTATACCGTTTTTTTCGGTTTTGTCAATCCGCTTGCGTTTTCAGCCGGAACATCGCGTTCAGAAGCGAGAAATTCGCCGCGAACGGGCGCATGAAGTTCCAGTAGCCGAAGCCCCGGAGGCCGTATTGCCGCGCAAGCTCGAATTTGGCCCTGCTCGAGCGTGCGTCCTCGAACCAGACCTCGTGCGGCCTTCCGTCCATGCCGGTGTAGGAAAACCACGGCGTCTGCGCCGTCGCATCGTACAAAATTTCGCTCCCCGTCTGAAACGCCAGCTCGGGCGCGGCCTCGTTTCCGATCACGACCGCCCGCGTGAGCCCGGCCTCATACGGAAGCGTCCAGTCGTAGGCGTAGTTTGGAAAGCCGAGCAGCAGCTTCTCCGCTTCGATGCGCGAGACCGCATACCGCACCACCCGCTCGACCGCGTTTATGGGCGCCACCGCCATCGGCGGACCATAGGTGTAGCCCCATTCATACGTCATCAGCAGCACCTGGTCGCAGGCTTTTCCGATCGCGGCGTAGTCGTGGCCCTCGTAGAGCGCGCCTGGCTGGTCGTCGGAGGTCTTGGGGGCCAGCGCCGCCATCAGGATGCCGCCCGCTTCATGGACGCGCGGGGCAAGCTCTTCCAGAAACGCCGCGTAGCTTTGCGCCAGTTCTCTTCCCAGATATTCAAAGTCCACGTCCACGCCGGAAAAGCCCTTTTCGCGCATGGTGCGCACAGTGTTCCTGATCAGGTTTTCCCTTGCGGCGTCGTTTTGCAGGACGGCTGCGGCGCGGGCGGCAGAAAAGTTTCCCTGCTCGGTAAGCGTCGACAGGTGCAGAAGCGTCTGGGCGCCAAACTCGCGGGCAAGCGACAAAAGCAGCGCGTCGTCGGGCTCTACCAACTCTCCCGCTTCCGTGAAGCCGTAGGTAAACGGCGCGAGGGCGTCCGCGTAGGGGAGAATGTCCCGCAGGACCACTTCGCTCACCCACGGGTAGGCGTAGCCCATGAGATGGGTTTCTTCGGTTGGCTCGTCTTCCAGCTTCGTGACGAGCACCTGTCCGGGGTAGAGCCGCGTCTGGGCGGCAAGACCGGGGTTCATCCGGTAAAGTTCGTTCGCCGTCAGTCCGTAATTTCGCGCGATGGCGTAAACCGTGTCGCCGGGTACGACCGTATAAAGCGCCTCCGGCCGCAGGACCAGAAGGCTCTGCCCCACGCTCAGCCGGTAGGGTTCGCGCAGACCGTTGAACCGCGCGAGAAGTCCGGGCTGCACACCGTAGTCCTGCGCGATTTGCCAGAGCGTCTGTCCGGCCTGCACCACATGAATCTGCATTGTGATCACCTCACGGCCATTGTATGCAGAGTTCCGGCCTTCTTTGTTCCGAAAATCCCCCGGAACGGGCGCGGAGGCTTGTCTTGCGGGCGGTTCTGCGCTATACTGAAGTCGGCGCGGACATTTCTGCGCGGAGGGACGTATGAAGACGCGGCTTCTGATTCTGAATTTGCGCGGTCTGCTGCAAGGCGAGCGCTGGCGGGATTTTCTGCCGGAGCTGCCGGAGGCGCGGAGGGTTCGGGCGCTTTCCTGCCGGAAGAAAGAGGACGCGGCGCGGCTTACCGGCGCGGGGCTTTTGCTGCGGCGGGCGCTTTGTGAGGCGGGTGTTCCGACGCAGGCGCAGATCTTTTCGGAAAACGAATGGGGAAAGCCGTATCTTCCCGGCGGGCCGGAATTCTCGCTCAGCCACGCAGGAGACTTTGCCGTCTGCGCGGTGGACGATGCTCCCGTGGGCGCGGATATCGAAATGGCGCGGATCGGCGAGGCTGTCGCCGAGCGCTTTTTTCACCCGGACGAGGTCTCGTTTCTGCGTGCGCTGCCGGTTTCCGGGCAGGCCGACGCGCGGCTGCGGCTCTGGACGGCGAAGGAGGCGTACACAAAATATCTGGGCGGCGGGCTTCATGTGCCGTTTTCTTCGTTCTTCGTTCGGTTGTCGGAGAATGGCGCTTCGCTGGAGCTGACGGAAGGTGCGCCTGCCTTACACGAGTACCGGATAGACGGCTATCGGCTCTGCCTGTGTTCGCGCGGAGAAAGGCCGGAATTGGAATTTGTTTCGATAAAATGACCCCGCCGCAAGCGGTCTTGCAGCGGGGCTTTTGTATGCGCAGAATCAGGGTCTTCCGTAGAAGAGCTCGATGGCCTCCTCCGGGTATCCGGCGTAGCTGGAATCTCCTCTGGCGTGCATGGGATAGAGCGTCAGGTGGATATACCAGCCGTTGAGTTCTGCCGCTCCATCCGGGCCATAGGCGATCGACCGGTCATCGTCTTCCGGCGTGCCTTCCTGCGTCAGCTGCACGCGGTACTGATCGGCGTCCGGCTGAAGGGCGCGAATTTCGTCCTGCGGCAGGTATTGCAGCGCCTCCAGAAAGTCCTGCAAAAGATAGGGACTTTTGGGCTCCGCCCAGTCGAAAGACCCGGTCACGGAGTATTTTTCCGCTTCCGGGAAGGGACTGAGCTGCGCGGCCTTGTATTTCCCGTTTTTCTCATAGAGAAATTGCACGAAGAGCGGGCAGCCCTCTACCCAGTCGAAATTGTCCGTGAGGTTGACCGCGTAAGAGCCGGTGTCCACATAAAGCTGTGACGCGTCGGAAAGCTTTTTGTTCTTTGCGATCGTCTCGGTGACGGCTGCGGCGTCAAGGTCGCGGATGTTCGTGCCCGTCATGGGATAGTCCTTCGGCTGTCTGACATAGTCGATGATCGCCATCGCCGCAAGCGCGGCCAGAATCAGGGCGTAGAGCGTATATTTCCCCCGTCTTGTCATGGTTTTTCTCCTTTCTGCACGGCTTTTTCTTACCTTTGTTCTAAGAATACCAGTTGCCGGGCAATCTGTCAAGTTGGCCCCGTGCCTGCCGAAAACCAGAAAAATGGCACAAAAAAGTTAGCCAATTTTAACCGTTTGGACAAAATAATCGGGATTCAAAAAGATATCGTACTCTATACTAGACTTTTACAATGCGTGTGTGCTATAATCTTAGACGGAAATCGTTTGCTCCCAAACGAAGAACAAATGTGTAAGAGGGTGATATTTTGTGGATTATACCAAGTACGTGTTAAAGAGCAAGGAAGAGCTTGAGGCCATGCTGGCAGGGAAGGATAACTTCTTTGTCGTCGCGTGCAACAAGTGCTTCAAAGAGTTCGACACCACCGAGGAACCGGAATGCGGCTGCTTTACTGAGCTCGCGCAGGCGCAGGGCAAGCACATCACCGGATCTGTCAAGGTAGACTTCCTGTGCAACAAGGTCCAGACCGAAAAGAAGCTGGCCGGAATCGTTCCCGAAGGAACCGAGAACGTTGTGGTCATCTCCTGCGGCCTCGGCGTGCAGACAGTGGCCGACCTTGAGACGGTCCCCACGTTTACCGCGACCAATTCCCTGAACTACATCGGCCACCATGGCATGGCGCTGACGAAGAAGACCTGCGGTGCGTGCGCCCAGTGCTACCTCAACGCGACCGGCGGCATCTGTCCCATCGTGGACTGCTCGAAGAGCCTTGTCAACGGCCAGTGCGGCGGTGCGAAGAACGGCAAGTGCGAGATCGATCCCAAAAAGGACTGTGCGTGGGAGAAAATCTATCAGCGTCTGGAAAAGCAGGGGCGGACAGAAGAATTCCTCAACCAGCCCATCCAGCTGCGCGACTATTCCGTCGCCGGCGTGGAGGAGATCAAGGCCTATGTCGCAGAGGCACGCGCAAGACGCTATGAAGGCTTCTACGGCGGCGTCCATCCCACCGAAAACAAGGGCTACACCGAGCATCTGGCGCTCCAGAAGTTCCCCGAGCCCGACACCGTCATCATTCCCCTGGCGATGCACATCGGCGCACCGGCCAACCCCGTCGTGAATCCCGGCGATCATGTGAACGTCGGCCAGCTCATCGGCGAACAGGCGGGCTTCATCGGCGCTCCCGTTCACTCGAGCGTCAGCGGCACCGTGGTTGCCGTCGAGCCGCATACGCATCCGAACAAGGGCCCCGGCGTCATGAGCGTCGTCATCAAGAACGATGGCAAGAACACGCTCGACGCGTCCGTCGTTCCCAACAAGCCGCTCGAAGAGCTCACCGCAGACGAGATCATTGAGATCGTCAAGGAAAAGGGCATCGTCGGCATGGGCGGCGCAACGTTCCCCACCTATGTCAAGCTGAAGCCCGGCAAGCCCATCGACGCCGTTCTCATCAACGGCTCCGAGTGCGAGCCGTATCTGACCGCCGACCACCGCATCATGCTCGAGTACGCAGACGATATCGTCTTCGGTCTGCGGGCAATGATGAAGGCCGTCTCCGCGCCCGAGGGCGTTATCCTCATCGAGGACAACAAGCCCGACGCTGTGGCGCTGATGGAAGAAAAGGTCGCGCCGTATGACAACATCCGCGTGGTCGCCGCGAAGACCCAGTACCCCGAGGGCGCTGAAAAGATGCTCATCAAGAAGGTCATGGGCCGTCAGGTTCCGAGCGGAAAGCTGCCGGCCGACGTCGGCTGCGTGGTGAGCAACACCTCCACCGCCAAGGCCATTTCCGACGCCATCCAGAAGGGTATGCCGCTGGTCGAGCGTGCGGTCTCCGTCACGGGCGACTTCATCCGCAACCCCGGCAACTACATGGTCAAGCTCGGCACCAACGTGCAGGAGCTCATCGACCACTGCGGCGGCGTGACCGGAGACGACATCGTCCTGAAGATGGGCGGCCCGATGATGGGCGCTCCGCTGAAGGATACGAATGTTCCCATTATCAAGGGCTCCAACGGCGTCATCGCGATCGCTGCGGACCATACCGAGGAAAAAGAGTGCATCAAGTGCGGCCGCTGCGTGGACGTGTGTCCGATGGAGCTTCAGCCGCTGGAGCTCTACAAGTACGGTCAGCTGGGCGACGCGGAGAAGCTGCTGTCGCTGAACATCATGGACTGCTTCTCCTGCAAGTGCTGCGAGTACATCTGCTCGTCCAAGATCCCGCTGGTTTCCAAGATCAACGCCGGCAAGGGCCTCGTGATGCCCCTGCTGAAGAAGAAATAAGGGGGAGAATGCTATGCTGATTACGAGACTCAAATCTGAAGAGACGATCACCTCCCTCTGCACCGGCAAGGTGTTCATCATCAACTGCCACGGCTGTAAGGAAGTCGGCTTCCCCGAAGAGGAAGCGGCCGCTTTGCAGAAGAAGCTGGCGGAGGCCGGCAAGGTCGTCGGCACGCTGACCACCGACTATGTCTGCAACCCCGACGAGCTGGCGCTGCGCCTGAGAGGCCCGATGGCAAAGATCGCCGAGGCGGACGCGGTTCTGGTGTTCTCCTGCGGCGTCGGCGTACAGACCATCTCCGGCGTTCTGGAAGACAAGCCCGTTTACGCCTGCTGCGACACCGTGGAGCTGCCCGGCTTCCAGGGTGTGACGCCGCTCGAGTATGACTGCGGTCAGTGCGGCGAGTGCTTCCTGAACCTGACCGGCGGCATCTGCCCCATCACCGCCTGCTCGAAGAGCCTTGTCAACGGCCCCTGCGGCGGCACAAAGGACGGCAAATGCGAGGTTTGCCCCACAATGGACTGCGGCTGGGAAAGAATTATCCAGCGGCTCAAGGCGCAGGGACGGCTGGACGTTCTGCGCTGCCCCACGCAGCTGCACGATTTCAACACGGATCAGGCTACCATGGCCGCCAAAGAATCTGAATAATCAGGAGTGATGAAATATGAGAATTACGGACCTGTTTAACAACGGTGAATTTGTAGTTTCTGCCGAGATCGGCCCTCCCAAGGGAATTCATATCGACGGTCTGGTCGAAGAGGCGAAGGAATATCTCCAGGGCGTGCACTATGTGAACGTTACCGACAACCAGTCCTCCGTCATGCGTCTGGGCAGCCTTGCCACATGTAAGGTTCTGAAGGACGCGGGCCTTACCCCGATCTTCCAGCTGACCTGCCGCGACCGCAACCGCATCGCTTTGCAGTCTGACCTGCTGAGCGCGGCCATGCTGGGCATCGACAACATCCTGTGCCTGACGGGCGACCACACCAAGCTGGGCGACCATCCGCAGGCAAAGCCGGTATTTGACCTGGACTCTGTGTCCCTGCTCCATGCCGCAAGTCTTCTCGAGACCGGCAAGGATCTCGGCGGCAACGAGCTGGTCGGCGAGGCTCCGAAGTTTGCAAAGGGCGCTGTCGTGTCTCCGTGCTCCGACTCTGTTGACGCGCAGCTCGTGAAGATGGAGCGCAAGGTCAAGGCCGGCGCCGAGTTCTTCCAGAC
>CAKUJL010000012.1 GCA_934661715.1 uncultured Oscillospiraceae bacterium
GAATCCGGGATGTGTAAACAATCCTCCCGGACAAACTGTAAACAATCTGGGCTTGACAAGAGTCGTCCGCCCCTACGAGTTGGTGCGATTCCGCCGGTCGTTGCGAGAGAAAGCTCATTTGATCGTCTCGCTATTATTCAGCACCGGCACGCTGTACAAAAACAGCACATCCTGATTGGAAAACTCCAGAAAGCTCCCCAGTCTTGCGCTGGGCAGATACCGGATATCGACCAGCGTGATTTTCGCGTAGCCCTCCAGAAGCAGGGGCGCAAGGGAGCTTGCAAAGGAATCCCGGAAGACGACGAGCGCTTTGTCCGTTTTCGCGCTGGGGTTTTCGATCGTCAGAAGCGCTACAGAGCCCGAGAGGAACAGCTCGTAGGGGTCCTTTCCCGCGGCCTTTTCTGTGTCGTAGACCGAGCCCGTCTTTCCGGTCTCAAAGTTCGTCACGACGGCTTGTTCGATTGCCTCATTTGTGAGATACGAAATTTTCTCAGGGCGGATGGGCAGCGCCGCGTAGCCGTAGTAGAGGCCGTAATAGTCGCGGTCCAACGTTTTTTCGGTAAAATCGTCAGATATTTCCGCTCCCATCGCGGAGGCCAGCGTCTTGGCCACGGGGACAAGCCGCTCCTGCCGCCAGTGGATATCGGTTTTATAATAGTCGGAAATTGTCAGGCTTTCCGTGAGGTCAATGTACGTGGCCCACGGGAGGCCATTTTGCATATCCGCAAAGAACGCGCCGTAATCGAGCGCCGGATAGCCGTTTTGTTTGGCCAGAAAGTAGTTCTTGTCCGGGATCACGGACAGATACGTCCTGACGTCCGTGCCCTTGAGGTACTTGTCGTACACGAACTGGAACCGCTCCTGCGCGTGAGAAATCGATGCTTCGTTCATCGGATACTCGAGCTTCGCCACATAGCCGTCCGCGAGATAGACGCCGCTCTTGTCCTTCTGCCGGAAAACGCCGAGCGTCACGAGGCTTTTGAGCGTCCGGAACTGCTCTCGCAGCGGGAACTGGTCGAGCGTGTAGCTCTCAAAATTCTCTGTCCATTTGCCGTCTGTAAAGCCTTCCAGCGAAAACGCGGGAAGCTGCGTCAAATTTCGCCGCTCCGACTGCGACTGCTCGTCAGAAGGCTTTATCCACGCGAAAACCGCGAAGCCGAACAGAAATCCGGCAAGAAGTATCACCGTAAAAACAGAAGTTTTTCGTTTCAAAGTCCCGCCTCCTTAAAACCGGAAATACAGGAACGGATTAAAAGATCCGTCCACCAGAAACGCCGTGCACGCCGCCAGCAGCAAAAGCATCGTTACAGGCTGCAAAACGGCCACCGCCTTCGCACCGCTTCTTGTCTCCGCGAACCGGGAAACGAGCGTTTTCGCAAGCGGCGTCGCCCCGACGGCGGCAATAAGGAACGTCAGGGCGTAGCTTCTCGCGTAATACAGGCTCTCCGCGCTCACGAGCGGCAAGCCTCCCGCGCCGAACATCGCGCCGAACTGCGAAAACGCTTCTTTCACGGAGCTGGCGTTGAAAAGCACGAAGCTGAGGCACACGAAAAACAGCACGTACACGTGCTTGATCATCCGCGTTTTGTCGAGGAAGCGTTTGTAAACCAGCTTCTCGAGCACCAGAAGCACGGCAAAGCCCAGCCCCCACAGAACGAAATTCCAGCTGGCTCCGTGCCAGAGCCCGGTGAGCGCCCAGACGATGAAAATGTTCCGCAGCCATTTTGCCTTGGACACGCGGTTGCCGCCGAGGGGGATGTAGACATAATCCCGGAACCAAGAGCCGAGGCTGATGTGCCAGCGCCGCCAGAATTCGGTGATGGAACCGGAAAGATACGGATGGTCGAAATTCTCCGAAAACCGGAAGCCGAAAATTCGGCCCAGACCGATGGCCATATCGCTGTAGCCGGAAAAATCAAAATAGATTTGCAGCGTGAAGCTCACCGCGTAGAGCCAGTAATAGAGCACGGACAGGTCCCTGGACGCTTCAAACGCCGTGATGAGAGTGTAGAGAACGTTCGCAAGCAATACCTTTTTGGAAAGCCCGATGACAAACCGGCATGCACCGGCGGAAACATCCTCGAGCGTTGTTTCCCGATAATCCAGCTGCGGCGCAATTTCTGCATACCGCACGATCGGCCCCGCGATGAGCTGCGGGAACATGGCGATATACGTGCCGAGCTTCAAAAAGCTTTTCTGCGCCGGAACATCGCCGCGATACACGTCGACCACGTAGCTCAAGATCTGGAACGTGTAAAAGCTGATGCCGATCGGAAGCGCGACGTGCAGGAGCTTGAGCGAAAGCCCGGTCAGGGAATTGACGGCGGAGATAAAAAAGTCCGCGTATTTGCAGTATCCGAGCAGGCCGAGGCTCAGAACGACGGAAGCGGCCAAAAACAGCTTTGACCGCTTCGCGCTCGTTCGGTTCCGTTCGATCAGCCGCCCGAAGAGATAGCCCTGCAAAATGCTCGCGAGCATGAACACGCAGAACCTCGGCTCTCCCCAGGCGTAAAACAGGAGGCTCGATGCAAAGAGCACCGCGTTTTTTCCCCGCCGCGGCACGAGAAAATAGACGGCCAGCACGACGGGCAGAAAATAATACAAAAACGGAATACCGGAAAAGAGCATGGGAGCCTCCTGGAAAGTTTACATAAATTTATCCGGAAATCGCTTCGTCATAGACCGCCGTAAATCCGGAGTCGACGGCGAAGAGCTTGTCGCGGAAGGTGTTGACGAGGTCTTCGTTGCCGTAAACGGAGACGATCACGTTGCCATTCACCGCGATGAGCATCTTCTCGGGGAAGCCGCACATCCAGTGCTTGCCGGAGATGGCGGTGTGGATGTCTTCAGCGATGGACGAAACGTCGTCTGCGTTTGCGGCATGGAACGCACCGCAGGTGAAGGTGTTGCCGTTCATCATGTGCATCAAGGACGCCGCGCCGTCAAGCTTTACGACGTCTTCTGCCGGGAACGTGAACAGGTAGGAAACGTTCTCCGCGTTTGCAATGTTCACCGTGCCTGCCGCATCGTCAACATTGTTGTCATAGTCGCCGCCGGCTGCGGGGAATTTCTCGTCTTCGGTGTAGGTCGACCAGACGGAGTTGAGAAGATCGAGGACGGTCTTTGCGCTGTCCGCGTTTTCCGTGCCGCCTTCGGGTGCGGGGGTATTCTCCGCGGGCTCCTGCGTGGCCGGGCCTTCGACCAGGAAGCCGTCGTCGGGCATGACCGCGGGGGTGTCGATCGAGACAGCGCCGTCGTCGGCAGGCGTCTCAGCCGAATCTTCCGTGTCCTCTATGGGACGGGGCGTCTCGGGCTGCTGGGAAGCATCTGCGGACGTGTCCGCGCCGATGGTGTCTTCGCTGTCTTTGGCTGCACAGGCGGCAAACGAGAAAACGCACGCCAGCGCGAGAATGAGGGCTAAAATCTTTTTCATAACTTGGGTCTCCTTTGGGTTCTAAGTGTTATTGCTTTCTTTTCTCAGTTTCGAATTTCTTTAGGGATTGTTGACCACGCCGATAAAAAGCGGCAGGCCGTCCTGCGCGGTGATGGCGAAAACGAACGGGCGGTCTAACGTAAAGTCGATCTCCTCGTCGGGAGGCATTGCTGCACCGGCTTCCATCATGACCGTGTAGGCTGCTGCCGTCACGCCCTCTTCATCGATGGCCGTGCGGGCCGCGTGCTCTGCTTTGGAGAGTGCGATGCCGCCCTTCGAGTCGGGGATGCCCGGCGTGAAGTCTGCCAGCGTTTCATCGAACACGTCCGTCACACCGAGGGCTTTGAGTCCTGCCGTGAGGTCAAAATCGGACGAGACGTCGAACTTCAGAAGGCGCAGGTTCACGGTCAGGAACTTGCTGTTTTCCCACTCCGAACGGTTCAGGATGAAATCCATCGCTTCGCCGTCTTCCAGAAGCATTGATGCGTCAACGCCCTCATCGGGCAGCAGCAGCTTCATCGCCCCGCTTCCGCGAAGGGAGAGCTCGACGGCTCCAAACTTCTCGCCCCAGTAGTACGTGTTCGAGTCCTTTTTGTGCAGGAAATCGCAGGTCACGTCGCCGGAGGCAGCGTGGAAGGTGTCGGGCGCGGTCGCGTTTTCCGAAAACCCCTCGCTCCACTTCGCGCGGAAATAGATCGTACTCGCCTGACCGAGGACAGTCTCCGGCGTAAACTCCAGGCCAGACGATTGCTCTTTGAGAAGTCCTCCGGTCTGTTCGTTTACCCAGTTTTGAAGCGCCGCATTATAGGACTTGCTTCCCATCTGGCCGCGGAACACAGACGCGTAATAATCCTGCGCCAGTGTGTTCATGGTCTGCTGGACATAGGTTACGTCCTCGTCCAGCCACAAGGAGTTTGCCAGAACGCTCGTTACCGCGCCGTCTGCGCTGTAATTGGCGTTCCAGATTGCCTTTGCGTGCGCACGCACATCGCCAAGATTTTCCCGCCCGAGTGCATCCAGAATCTGCGCACGGGAATCGCCGTCTGTGAGCTCGGCCAGCATCGATAAGGCCATATAAACATTGAGCGGCGAATAGACAAAGTTCGCACCGTCATTCTGCAAAAAGGCTTTGCCGGACGCTCTGACGAAATCTCCAACGCCGTCCTGATAGCCGGGCATCTGCTCGGCCTGACGCTTTCGATCCGCCCGCCAGGCGTCGTACACCTTGGAAAAGCCCTCGTCGTCAAATTCGCCGGTTTTCGTATAATACGCCGTCTCGTCCGGATATCTGGCCATTTTGGGGTACGTGGCCACAGCCAGCTTTTCATAAGACACATTGGTTCTAACCACGTCTTTTGCCGGGCAGCTCTCCACGCTCTGTGCGCATCCGGCCATCGAAAGCGCCATCGTGGACGCGAGGATGATCGCCGCGATTCGTTTGCAGTTCATCGTCTCACACCTCCGGAAGTTCGGTCAATGCGCCGAGGAAGACGGGAAGCTTTGTTTCCATGTCGACGATCATGTAGACGAAGGGCCGCTCGAGATACACGCTGTGCGGATACACTGCCGCGCTTTCTGTGACCATGTCAACTGCCGTGGCCGCACCTGCTTTCGTGCCGGCCTCGTCGACCTGAATGAAGGTCTTGTGCAGCACGCGGGAAATCAGGATATTCCCCTCATCCGACGAGCCGAGCGCGGAAAAATCGGCTTTCTCGCCGTCAAACGCGTCCGTCATGCCGAGCGATTTCAGATTCTCGGAAAGCTCAGAAGAAAATTCCGTTTTGAACTTCGGAAGGCCGAATTCGACGCTCTCGCTTTGCGGGGAGGTGAGTATAGCATGAAGTTCCTCACCTGTCAACCCGGAAACAAATTCCGAAATCTCCATGCCCTCTTCGGGCAGGAGCGCGGCGAACGCGTACTTCTGGCCCTCGTAATACTTGAGGAAGCCTTCCGCGTGTTCGCAGGTCAAGAACTTCCCCGTCTCGCCGTAAAGGAAATCACCGGTCTGCTCGACGCCTTCGCGGGAGGTGAATCTTCCGGTATGCACCTGCGTCGTCTCGAAGATATCTTCCCACTTTGCGTCGAACGCCAGCGCGTTTACAAGATACATGACCGCGTCGTCCGGGATCTCATCGAGAATTTCGGGGATCATTCCGTCGGTGTTTCCCTTGACCCAGTCGTTGATGGCGGTCTTCGTCGAATCATCAAAGGGCGCTGCATAAATGCCGGCACCAAAGCAATCGGCGTTTTTCTGCAGGAACGCGTCTTCGACGTGCAGCGTCGGCGTGTCCTTGAACCAGATGGAGTTGGCGAGCTTCAACTGCTTATCGTCCTTTTTTGACGCTTGACGCGCGGCAAAGACGGAAGAAAGCGTCTCCGCGTTCGCACCGAGAACTTCTTCCATCTGCGCCTTCGTTTCGCCCACCGCGCCGTTGGCCGTCATGGATAGCGCGGACGCGATGCTCAAAGGGGAGATCAGCGGGTTGGCTTTTTCCATTTCGTTTTGCAGGAGCTTCACACCGAAAGTGGTCTGCGCTTCGATCGTATGGTTCCGCGCGTCTTCGTCGAGGCACACGGTCTGCTCTGCTTTTTTGACGTTTTTCGTCAGATCATTTGCCGCGATGGTCTGCGCGGCGTTCTGCGAGGCGCAGCCGGTCGTGCCCAGAAAGCAGGCGGCGGCCAGAACTGCCGCAAGAAGCTTTTTCATTTTCATAAATTATCCTCCTTTTTCATGTCCTCTTGCCCATAAAGACGAGAAACCTTCGCGCCGGTTGCACGGAAAATGAAATTTTTCGAAAAAAGCCTCCAGAAAAGCAAAATCTCCGGAGGCTTGCGGGGTATCAGGCGCGGTGCTTCTGGTCGAAGCCGTGGACCCAGTTGGACTTGTGATAGTAGATGAAAAAGACGATCGAGCTCATCGACCACGTGATGGGGTAGGCGAGGTAGATGAACGAGATCTCGTGCGTCAGGCGCATGATGACCGTGATATACGAAATGCGGAACACGCACCAGATGGCAAGCATGACCGCCATCGGCACAAAGGCCTTTCCGGAGCCGCGGCACACGGACGCGACCGCGTGAGAGTAGGCAAGCAAACAGAAAAACAGCGCCTCTTCCCGTGCCTGCCGCACGGCCAGCGCGATGACCTCCGGCGTCCGGCTGAACAGCCCCGCCAGCTGCGGCATGAAGAAATACATCGCCAGGCCGATGAGCTCGGCAATCACCATCGAGCAGACGATGCCAAATCTCGCGCCTTTTTTCGCCCGGTCATACGCGCACGCGCCGAGGTTCTGGCTGGTGTACGTTGTGAGCGCCATCGTAAAGCTCGTGATGGGCAAAAACGCAAAGCCCTCGAGCTTACTGTACGTGCCGAAGGCGGCCATCGCGATCTTGCCGAAGGCGTTGATGTTCGTCTGGACAATGACGTTCGCAAAGCCGATGACCGAGTTCTGCACGCCCGAGGGAAGCCCGTAGCGCACGATCTGCCGCAGCATTTCCGCATCGATGCGGAGCTTCTGCCACTCGAGCCGGAAGGCTGTGTTTTTGGCAGACAGATGCACGAGGCAAAGAACCATGCTGATGGCCTGCGAGATCGTCGTTGCGAACGCGGCGGACCACACGCCCCAGCCGAAGCCGCCGATGAAAAGAACGTCCAGCACGATGTTGATGGCCGAGGACAAAAGCAGGTAGTAAAGCGGCCGCTTGCTGTCGCCCAGCGCGTTCATGATGCTTTTGCACGCGTTATAGAGTACAACGGCGAGAACGCCCAGAAAGTAGTACCGGAAATAGTCGATCGCGTCCGGAAGAACTTCGGGGTCGGTTTCCATCCAGCGCAGGATGTGCGGCGTCATGAGAACGCCGAAGACCGTGATAAACACGCCGCAGAGCACGCTCACGACAATGCTGGTGTGGATCGCCTTTTCGACCCTGTCATACTCTCCCGCGCCAAAGTACCGCGAAATGACCACGCTGGCGCCGAGCGTCAAGCCTTCAAAAAAGCTGATGAGCAGGAAAATAAGCGGCCCCGACGAGCTGACCGCGGCGAGCGCTTCGTCTCCCAGAAACCTTCCGACGATGAAGGTGTCCGCCGTGTTATACAGCTGCTGGAAGACCTGGCTGAGCAGAACCGGCATCGCAAAGCTGACGATCAGCCGCCAGGGGCTTCCCTTCGTCATGTCCCGCGTCGTATTGTGCACCGCGCATCATCCCTTCCAAATCCCGTTTTTCTCTCTTTTATACTATCTTAACAGACATCCTGCAAAAAAACAAGCGGGCCGAAAACGGCCCGCATTGCGGATGTTCGATTACAGGAACTTGAACAGGTTCAGTCCGATCTCTTCGCTGAATTCCCGGTCGACACGGCCGTCGATCAACGTGACGATCATCTCGCACGTGGCGCTCACGACCGCGCGGTTGAGGTGTCCGCCGAAGACCTCGCCCTTGTCGTTGCCCGCGGACAGGTGCAGATGACAGTAAAATTCGTCGTTTTTCGTGTTGATCGTGCCGGTGAGCGAGACGATCTCATACGCTCCCGTGAACGAGTTGGATTTGTACTGCTTGGTCGTCGTCTCCAGAACGCCGACGGTAAAGTCGTTGATCGCGCCGAGCGCCTGAATGGAGGCAAGCTTGATGTTCTCTTTTTCCGCCAGAACCCTGACGCTTTCCAAAATCTCCTCGCCCTTGTCGATGCGAACGACGAGCGTGCTTCCAAATTTGCGGTATTCCATAAAAAGGCCTCCTTGAACTTCGTGGTATACCTGCATTCTAGCACACCGCGCGGGAAAAAGCTATCGCTCTTTTATCCGGCCTGCGCATTGACGCAGCGAGATAAAAGCTGCTCGTAAATTTCGCGTGTCGCGGCCTCGTCGGGGCCGTTTATGACGAGATACCGTCCGCCGATGCGAAGCACGACGTTGTATGGGCAGCCGGTGTAGGAATACCTTGTGTAATTTTCAAATTCGCGGTTCAAAAACGCACCGGCCAGCAGACGAAAGCTTCCGAGACCGTTCGTCCTTGTGCCCGCGTCGTCTGTTTCGCGAAGGGAAAGCTTCTCGACCGCCGCATAGCGCACGGTGAGATCGGGCCAGTAGCTTGCGTTCAGCGTAAAGGTCTCTTCGCCATATTCGACGCGGATATCGCCCGTAAAGAGCAAAACGCTCACAAAGGCAAACGACGCAAGTGTGATGGCCAGCGCCGCGATCATCACAGGTCGGCTCATCCGGCTGCGCGTCGGAAGGTCTCCTGTGTATGTTCCGGCGGCAACCTGCTTTTTGTAAAACCGGCAGGAATAGACGCACGGCACGATCGCGGCGGCAAAAATCGCGAAGACCATAAGGAAAACGAACCCCTTCGGAAGTGCCGCGCTGATCGCGATCACAAGCCCGCAGCAGACCCAGACCTTTCCGGCAAACCGGTGCGTCGCGTTCCAGTTTTCTTCGCTTGCAAGCGTCCAAGGAAGCTTCAGGCCGAGCGTCGCGTTCTGCGTGCATTTGGGAAAGTAGTTTCCGATCACCGCGAACAAAAGCCCCAGCAGCAAAAGCCCCAGCCGCCCGACCGAAAAGGCGTTTTCCGCCGGAATGGCGAGCAGAAGCGCACTGTCGAAAAGCGACACGAGCGGGCAGACCCAGAGCATCACGCGGAACATTTTGTCGTTGCGGCCGGCATTCCGGGGGTCCGACGCCGTCAGAAGAACGCACAGCCAGTGCACCGCCAGCGTAAGAAGCGGAATGACGAACACGGCGATCGTCCGCGCACCGAAGCCGTCGGTGTGGCCGGTGAGCGCGTCCTGCGTCGACTGGAGCGACGGTAGCCGGTTCCAGAGCAAAAGCCCGACGAGCGCGGGCAGTAGGATGACAAACGAGGTCAGCGCCAGCTGCTTTTTGTTATTTTTGAGCATTTTCATCGTCTCCCTTCAGATCGGTGATCCAGAGCATGATCTCCTCGAGCACCGAGGCGTTCAGCTCGTAGTAAATAAACTGCCCCTCGCGCGTATCGCGCACAAGCCCGGCCTCCTTCAGAACCGACAGATGCCGCGAAATGGACGCCGCCGTCACCGGAAAATGGCTCGTGATTTCGCCAGCGGACATCCTGCCGGACTTCAGAAGGTTCAGAATCTCGCGCCGGATGGGGTCAGCCAGCGCCTTGAGCGTCTGCTGCAAGCCCAAATCAAAACCTCCTTTTAACATTTAACCAAAATGCTAAATATAAAATACCGCAAACGAAGACGTTTGTCAAGGGGGAGATTGACAAAGTGGAAAAGAGAAAGTATAATGCTTGATATATAACAGCAGGGAAAGGCGGGGGCGTGATGGCGCCGAAGAACAAGTTTACCAGAGAAGAGATGACGCAGGCCGCGCTGCGCGTGGTGCGGGCCAAGGGACTCGACAGCGTGAGCGCAAAGAGCCTGGCTGCCGAGCTCGGCACGTCGACACAGCCGGTTTTTACGGCCTTCGGCTCGATGGACGGCGTCAAAAACGCGGTCTATGACGCGGCGGTGCGCGTGTACGACGATTACGCGGCGGCGGGTCTTCGCGAGAAGGTCCCGTTTTTCGGCGTCGGCATGCAGCATATCCGCTTTGCGCGGGAAGAGCCTGAGCTCTACAGGCTCCTGTTCCTGACCAAAAAGCCCGGCGAAACGGGCAGGGCCATTTCCTCGATGGAGCATTTGCAGGAAACTGTGCGGCCGTCGCTCATGGAAATTTACCACATGAACGCGCAGGAGGCGGATGTCTATTTCCGCGACCTCTGGCTCGTGGTGCACAGCCTCGCGACGTTGATTGTGACCGGCGCGTGCCCGTATGAAGACAGCGAGATCGGCGCGATCCTCACCGGCGTGAGCGTCAGCATCTGCAAGGCCATCAAGGAAATTCCGGGCTTCGCGGACGGCAGCTTCGACCGCGACAAAGTTTTCCCGTCGATCATCGGGACTTGAAAGAAATACAGTAACGAAGAACGCAGTGCGGCCAATTTGGTCACACTGCGTTTTTGCGCTAATTTTCGACGATTCTTCGAACCTCGAGATAATAATGCGGCGTATCCATGTCCAGCGCCACGTCGTAAACGCCGTTTTCGAGGTCAAACCCGAAATTCTGCCGGACGATGTCGATGAGGCCGCGATCAATCAGGTGCGCGTTTTGCGCGGTAAATTGCAGATTGCTGGAAATTTTCGTCACCAGATCAAAGCCCTTGACGCCCTTGTTGTCTGTCCCCGCGCAGGAAAAATCGAAGCTTGCTTCCTTGCGGCCATTTGCCTCGAGCGTGACGCTGCCGTTTGCGGGAATGGTAATTTCGGCCTCCAGCCAGAACACACGCGCGACGCTGCTGACATCGTGCATCGCCTCAAAGCTGCCGCCCTCATACCGCTCGACCGCGCCGCTTGACAAAACGCCGTACTGAAGTAAATGCTCCTTGAGAAGGCCAAAATACAGCTCGAACCATTCCGGAGACTGCGTTTCGGGAACCGCCCAGCTCTGCTCGTCGAGTTCCGCCAGCATCCGAAGGCTCGACTCGAGATCGCCCTCGCTGCGCGTGACCGTAACGCCCGCGTCGATGGTGTTTTTTGTGTCCCAGCCGCCGGTCACATAGCCCTGCGTGGTGAGGTTCCGGATATCGTCGCCGATGACGATGAGATAATAGCTTTCTCCGTATCGCGTCTCATTTTTCTGCGGAATGGAAAATCCCTTGCCCATGACGCCCTTTTCCTCGTCCCAGAGTCCGGCGTTGAAGCCGTAGGACAAAACGCACGTTTTGCTGTAGTCGAGGTCAAACATCACGCGAATCGTCGGGTTCGGGATCCCGGCCTTCTCGTCCTCCTCCGGGCCCCAGGGGTCCGTGAAGGTGTAAATTGTGACGGGAATGCTTGAAAAATCGGGGAAATCGCCCATTGCGCGGTCTAAATATGTGCCGTCCTCCAGAAGTGCGGCGTAGCCCTCCCAGCTGTTGAGCTGGCGAAGATTGACGCTGCCTTCCGCTTCATTGCCGCTTCCCCAAGCGCCTTCAAAGCCGCCGGAGTAGCTGCCCGCGTGAAGCTTCGTCTCCAGTTCCGCGCCGTCCTGCGCCAGAGTCGGGCGAAGCGTCTGGAGAGAACCGAGGCTGGACGCGAAGGGGTAGAGGACGGAAACGGTTTGCGCTTCGTCCGACGAATTGGTGAGCGTGTAGGCGTCCGTCACGAGAATATCGTCGGAATACTCGTAATACCCGCCCTCGGGGAACCATTCGTTGTAATCGTCCAGCACCTGCTGCCGCTCTTCGTCGGTCAGATCGGTGAGCGCCGCGGCTTCTTCCTCGTTCGAGACCCACACCGGCTCCCACGGCGAAAAATCGAGCGTCACATCGCGCGAAGCCGAAACCGCCGCGTTTTCCTCCTTGAGCGTCAGGGGAAACACGGGGCCCGCGTAGGACATGAAAACGCTTCCTTCCTCGTGTCCCGCGCCGCCTGCGCTGGCATTGCCGATGGGAAGCATCCGAAGAAGCCCCGCGCCGATAGAAATGACGAGCACAAAGCACGCCGCCAGCGCGGCCCATTTCCAAAAGTGCCGGTTCTTTTTCGGCGGCTCGTCGGCGTCCAGCACGTGTTCCTCTTTTACATCGCCGAGTAAATCGAGAAGCTGATCGGCCTGCATTCAATAGCCCTCCTTCCGTAGTGCCTCGCGCAGCTTTCCGCGTGTGCGGTGGAGCATCGAGGCGGTCTTGCTCTGCGTGAAGCCGAAGCGTTCGGCAATTTCCGCGATCGGGTCCAGATACCAGTACCGCCGCAGAAACACGCGCCGCTCTGTCTCCGGGAGCGAAGACAAAAACGTGTCCAGAAGTGACAAAAGCTCCTGCCGCAGCGCCTCGTCCTCCGCCGTATCGACGCTGGACACGCACCCGCTCAGCTCGTCCAGCGTCAGCGGAAGCTCCCCGCCGCCGCGTTTTTCCGCGGTATCGTGCCTCAAGCGGTCAATGGAGAGCCGCCGTGTAATTTTGCCCAGAAACGCGGAAAGCCGGTTCGGTTTGCTGGGCGGCATGGCGTTCCACGCGCTGTGATAGGTGTCGTTGACGCATTCCTGCGCGTCGAGCGTGTCGCGCAGAATGCCGTATGCAATGCGGTTTAAGTACCCGCCGTATTTTTCGCCGGTCTCTGCGATGGCCTGTTCCGAGCGGCTCCAATACAGCGCGATGATCTGTTCATCGAGCATGGCCTCGCCTCCTTTCCTCTCCTGTCGTAAAACGCGGGGAGATATTGCGCCGGAAGAAAGTTTTTTTCATTTTATCATAAGAAAAAGCACACCGCCAGAGGCGGAAAAATTTTACGACGATTTGTTGACAAATGTTAATCCATATGGTACCCTCAAGCTATAACAAACGTTAACACGGACGCGGGAGGATGCAACATGGAACACCTGAGACTATCGGACGGGGAATGGAAGCTCATGAAGGCGCTCTGGGGAAAGCAGCCGTGCACGCTGGCGGAGCTGGTTTCGGCGTTGGACGCGGACACCGGCTGGAGCCGGGCGACGATTTTCATGATGCTCAAGCGTTTGATCGCCAAGGGCGCGGTCACGATGGACGACAGCGGAAAATTCCAGAAATACAGCGCGGCGATCACGTATTCTGACGTCGAGCCGGAGGAAACGGAGTCGTTTCTCTCCAAGGTCTATGGCGGCAGCGTGGGCATGATGGTCTCGAATCTCGTCGATCGCGGCGCACTTTCGGAACAGGAAATTCAGGAGCTTCGCGCCATTCTGGACGCGGCGGAAACGCGGGAGGACTGACATGCTGCGGGACATTCTGACGCTTTCGGCGCTGATTCTGGCCGTGCTTCTGGTGCGGGCGGCGTTCAAAAACCGCGTGCCGAAGCGGATGATCTACGGGCTCTGGCTGGTCGTGCTTCTGAAGCTCTGCCTGCCGGGGACGCTGTTTTCGCTGCCGGTTCTTCCGGCGGAGGAAGTGGCTTTGCCCGCGAAAACTGCGCAGACCCAACCTGCGGAGGAAGTGACCTTGCCCGCGCAGCCCGCACCGGCGGCATCCGCGCAGCTGGCGGTTCCGACGCAGACGGTTTCGCAGCCGGGACAACCTGAGCCGCAGCCGGAAACGAAGCCGGTAACGCCCGCCGTGCAGGAGACGGCAAAACCGGTGGCAAAGCCTTTGACCACAGCGCAGATTCTGCAAATCGTCTGGGCAGTCGGAAGCGGGCTTCTCGGGCTATGGCTGTTCGCGACATGGCTGACGTTTACGATTCGGCTCCGCAAAAGCCGCAAATTCCTCGGAAAACGGGGAAGAACAAACATTTACGTCTCCAGACGCATCAAATCGCCGTGTCTTGCCGGTCTTGTTCCGGCGGTTTACTTAACGGAGGATGTGCTGCGAAACGACACGACCGAGCTGATCGTGCGGCACGAGCTGACGCATTTGCATCATCTGGACTTCCTGTGGTCACTTTGCAGGACGCTGGCGGTGATCGTCTACTGGTGGAATCCGCTTGTCTGGCTGGCGGCGATTATCTCGAAGCGCGACGCGGAACTGGCGTGCGACGAGGCCGTCGCGGCAGGGTTACAGCCCGAGCAGCGCATCGCCTACGCCCGGGCAATTTTAGCGCAGGCGCCGCGCAAAAGAGCCGCGCTGAGCCTTGCCGGGCCTCCGGTCAAAGAGCGGATTTTGTTCCTGACGAAAAAACAGAAAACAAGCGCAGCCTGCATCGTTCTGGCGCTGGCAATCACCATAAGCGCAACCGGCTGCTCGTTCGCCGAGTTCACACGGCGGGAAGCGGTGCAAACCGTGCCCTCAACGGAAGAATCGCAGTCTGAAGTCATAGAGGCACAGCCGGAAGACACAGCGGCGCAGGCAGAAAGCACGTCGCTTGAAGAGCAGCTTCCGATCGACGAGACCGCGCGGGCGCTGTGGGCCGACTTTGCGGACAAGTGGCGGCTGGATTATCTGCCGGTCTTTTCGCGCTGGGAGGCGCCCAGCTCGACATCTGACTATCTGATGTGGGTGTTTTCCCGGAACATGGACGCGTTCAAAACGCAGGGCTATATGACGAAGGACGACGTGGAGTCGGAAATCCGGGCACACTTTGAGGTGGAAAGCCTGACGCACGAGCCGCTTTCCAAGACGTGGACGTTTGACGGAGAAACGTACACGGCAATTCCCGGCGGCGTGAACGACCGGCCGCTGGCCCGGCTCGACAGCGTGATTCGGGTAAATCTCGGCACACAGCCGCAGTACTGCGTGCAATACTGCCTGCTGGGAAGCGGCAATCTGCTGGATGACGCGGAATGGAGCCGCTGCCGCGAGGAAATCATCAGCGGCGACGCGCCGGATTTGACGGAGCTTCGGGAATTTACGCTCGTCTTTACCATGCAGGATGGAGAACCAATTTTTCAGAGCTTGACGGAACTGCGCATCGACGAGCCGCCCTTCACGCCGCTGCCGAACGACGGAACGTATGACGTGACGCAGCCCCTGCAGGAATGGGAGCTGACGCGCACGAACGGCGTGCAGACCGGCATGACGCAGGCGCAGATCGAGGCGATCACGGGACCGCTTACGCCAAATGGATCCGGCAGTGCGCTTCTGGACAGCCAGAACGTTTCTTACCGTTTTCAACAGATGGGCTACCGGACGCCGCAGCTGGCAG
>CAKUJL010000013.1 GCA_934661715.1 uncultured Oscillospiraceae bacterium
ACACAATGCCCTTTGCCGACGTGAAATCCGGCAGCTATTATGAGACTGCGGTTCTGTGGGCGCTCGAGAACAACATCGTCAGCGGCACGAGCGAGACGACCTTCGAGCCCGACGCGGTCTGCACCAGAGCCCAGATCGTCTGCTTCCTCTTCCGCTATAAGGCCGCGAACGGCATGGATGCGGTCACGCTGGCCGAGCTTCTCGGCGGTTACACCGACAGCGCGGAAATCCCCGCCTACGCAAGCCCCGCCCTCAATTGGGCGCTGGCAGCAAGCGTTTTGCAGGGCAGCGGCAGCAAGCTTCTCCCGAACAACCCCTGCACCAGAGCACAAATTGTGACCTTCCTCTATCGCACCATCCGGTAAGCAGCCCTTCTTGCCTCTCCCTTTGGGAGAGGTGGCTGAGCGAAGCGAAGTCGGAGAGGGTATGCACTTCAAAAGGCTGTTCGCCCTCTCAGTCACCTTCGGTGACAGCTCTCCCAGAGGGAGAGCCAAGGGACTGTGCGCAGTGACAGCTCTCCCAAAGGGAGAGCCAAGGGGGTGCTTCCCGTTATACACGAAAAATGGAGCGTATCGACACCGATACGCTCCATTTTCTGTTTCATGACCGCCCATCAAAAGGGCGGCGGATTTTTTGCGTTATAAGATCTGGTCGCGCTTGCCAAGTCCCCGGCGGACGGCGTTTCCGATGTCC
Organism: uncultured Oscillospiraceae bacterium; assembly: GCA_934661715.1. Classification (GTDB taxonomy): domain Bacteria; phylum Bacillota; class Clostridia; order Oscillospirales; family Oscillospiraceae; genus CAG-170. The sequence goes on from CAKUJL010000013.1 coordinate 694, forward strand.
GTGAGACTCAGTAACGTCGCGATGAGGAAAAGACCCGGAATGACGATGATCCACCAGCTGCCGGTGAGCAGCGCCTTTTCAGAGAGCGAGAGCATACTGCCCCACGACACGACCTCGAGCGGCAGTCCGAGCCCCAGAAAGCTCAGCGTCGACTCGGCCAGAATCGCGCCGCGCACGTTCATAATGACCATGAACAGAATCGACGGCAGGAAATTGGGGGCCAGATGCGTGATAAGGACATGCAGGAAGCTTCCTCCCATGCATCTTGCCGCCTGCACATATTCCGCGCCCCGCAGCACGCGCACCTCCGTGCGCACGACCTTCGCGATGGACATCCAGCAGGTCAAGCCAATGACGATCGACAAGCTCCACGCGCTGGCCTTTCCGAGAAGCGCCTGCAACAGGACGATGAGCAGCAGATTGGGAATCGAAATGAAAATTTCGTTTGCCCGCATCAAAAACGCGTCGAGCCGCTCTCCCGCGCAGCCGCTGAGACTGCCGAGGAACACGGCGATGGCCGTCGACAAAAGCGTCGCAAGCAGGCCGATGAGAAGAGACAGCCGCCCGCCCGACCAGATCATCGAGAAAATATCGCGCCCCATCGTGTCCGTGCCAAAAAGGTGCGCGGCGCTCGGCGCGAGATTGCAGGCCGTTAAGTCCATGTAGCCGGGCTCCCCGGTCACAAAGGCGTCACAAAGCAGGCACCCGAGCACGATCGCGGCCAGAACGGCGAGCGACACGAGGGGCTTTCCCCTGTACCACGGCGCTTTTTTCGCGGAGACCGGCGCTGCGGCGGGCCGGATACCGACCAGTGTAAAATCATCCATCCGTGTCCGCCTCCCAGCTGTCAATGACTTCCTTTGCCCGCATCCGGGGGTCGATTTTTTCGCTCAGCGCCTGCGCAAAGAGGCTGCTGGCAATGACGAGCGCACCGGACAGGATGCAAAGCACCATGAGTAGATTGTAGTCCTGATAGCGTGCGCTCTCGAAGCTCAGCGTGCCGAGCCCCGGAAAGGAGAACACGCTCTCGACAATGTACGTGCCGCCCAGAATGTGCGGAACGGAGATCGCCATGATCGAAAGGTACGAGGGAAGGACATTCCGCAAACAGTGCCGGTACAAAACCGCCCGTCGGCCAAGGCCCTTCGATTTTGCCAGCAGCACATAGTCCATGCGCATTTCGTCCAGCATCTTGTTGCGCACCATGTACGCGTAGTACCACAGATGCCCGAGAACAACGACGGTCAGCGGCAAAATCAGGTGCAGCGCGCGGCTTTTGAGATCGTCCGCTCTTCCCACGTCATACGCGCCCGAGCTCGGCAGCCACCGCAGATTCACCGCGAACAGCAAAATGAGCACCAGCGACAGCCAGAATTCCGGAATGCAGCTCGTCACCGTGCCGATTTTGCAAAGAGCGCGGTCTAACGGCCCGTCTTCGTGCCTCGCGCACAGAACGCCGAGGCCGAGCGAGAGGAAAAATGTCAGCAAAAATCCGATGCCGCCCAATTGCAGCGTGAACGGAAGCCGCGCACGGATGACCTCCAGCACGTCCATTTTGTATTTGTACGAAATGCCGAAGTTCCCGTGCAGCGCGTTTTGGAGCCACCGAACATACTGCTCGAGCACCGGACGGTCCAATCCCAGCTTCCGCTCGGCCAGCGCCCGCTCGTCGGGCTTCAATTTTTCCGCGCGTTCGCCGTAATACGACACAAGCGGGTCTCCGGGGGCCAGCCGCGCCACAACGAAGACGAGGACGGACAAAACCAGCACGCTCACGAGGAAGACGGCGGTCAGGCGCACGAGCCTCAAGAGCGTTTTTTTCGTTTTCAAGCCGGGCCGCCTCCTTCCGTGCGGACAAAATGATCGGGCGAAACCTCCGTCAGAACGCCGCCGCGCGGCATCTCGTCGGGGTCAAAGACGTATAGCTTCCGCCCTCGTTCGCGGATGGGGTCCGGAAGCGGCATCGCGGAGATGAGCGCTTTGGTGTACGGGTGCTGCGGGTGGTCAAAGAGCTCGTGAGACGGCGCTTCCTCAACAAGCTGCCCGCGGAAAAGCACGCCCACGCGGTCACAAAGATACCGCACCATCGATAAATCGTGCGCGATGAAGAGAAACGAGAACCCGTGCTCGTCCTGCAAATGGCGGAAGAGATTGATGATCTGCGCCTGAATGGACACATCCAGCGCCGCGACCGGCTCGTCCGCCACCAGAAGCTCCGGCTCCATGCAAAGTGCCCGCGCAATGGCGACTCTCTGCCGCTGCCCGCCGGAGAGCTCAGCGGGGTATTTGTCGAGGTAAATTTCGTCGAGTCCCACGTATTTCATCTGGAACGCGGCCTCTTTGCGGTAGGTTCCGCGCTTCGGGCTCATTTTTGCGATGCGCATGGGCTCGGCGATGATGTTCGCGACCTTCATGCGGCCGTTGAGGCTCGAGGTCGAGTCCTGAAAGATCATCTGCCGCGCGGTCTGCAAATACGCCTTGTTCGCGCGGAACTGCTTTGGATCTAAAATGTCAATGTCGTGGAAGAGAATCTGCCCCGACTGCGGCGCGACGAGGTTCATCACGCAGCGGGCCAGCGTCGATTTTCCCGAGCCGGACTCTCCGACAAGGCCGTAAATTTCGCCCTTGCGAATGGAAAACGACAGATCGTCGAGCGCCCGCACGCAGGCGGTTTTGCTCAGGTAAAAATCGTGCGTCACGTGCCGCGCTTCGAGTAAAATTTCAGGCGTCATGGCGATCTCCTCCCACCGGCGGTTTGATCTTCGGGGCCCGCGGGTCCAGAAGCCACGTCGCGGCGTAGTGTGTGTCTGTAATTTTGAACATGGGCGGCTCTTTTTCGTAGTCGATGGCGAGCGCGTACTCGTTCCGGCAGGCAAAGGCGTCGCCTTGCGGCGGGTCGATCAGCGTCGGCGGCATTCCGGGAATCGTGTAAAGCGCGTCCCTGCCGGCAGATAACGCCGGAAGCGCCCGCAGAAGCGCCCACGTGTACGGGTGCCGCGGGTCATAGTAGACCTCTTCAGCTAAACCGATCTCGACGATTTTTCCCGCGTACATCACGGCCACGCGGTCGGCGGCTCTGGCTACCACGCCCAGATCGTGTGAAACGAGAATCGTCGCCGTATGGAGCTTTTCCTGAATGTCCCGCAGAAGGTCCAGAATCTGCGCCTGAATCGTCACGTCCAGCGCCGTCGTCGGCTCGTCGGCCAGCAGGATTTTTGCCCGTGACGCAAGCGCGATGGCCATTACCGCCCGCTGGCGCATGCCGCCGGAAAAATTGTAGGGGTAGAGCTTCACGCGCTCCGGCGCTTTTTCGATGCCGACGAGCTCCATGAGCTCCAGAACACGCGCCCGAAGGGCCTCTTTGGAAATCCGCGGCTCATGGACCAGAATCGCCTCGGCGATCTGCGCCCCGATCGTCATGCTGGGGTTGAGCGCCGTCATCGGGTCCTGAAAGACCATGGAGAAAAGCCGTCCGCGCAGCTTCTGAAGCTCTTTTTCAGAGTACCGCGCGATATCGGTCCCGCCGAGGAGGATCTCCCCTTCCACGCTGGCCGTTTTGGGAAGCAGGCGCATGATGGCCTTGAGAAGAGCGCTCTTGCCGCAGCCGGATTCTCCGACGATGGCCAGCACCTCGCCCTCTCGCAGCGTCAGATCGACGCCGCGCACCGCCTGCACCGTCCCCCGCGGGGTATGGTAGCTGACACAAAGATTCTTAATTTCCAATAATTCAGACATAATACACGTCCTTCGGACTGACAAAAAGCAGGGGCTTTTTGTCAAAAGGGATGCGCCTCGACTACGCGCATAATTTTGCCCCGATGGGGCAAAATTCCACACTTGCGAGGCGATAGGAATTTTTCCGGTCGGCAAAGCCGCCGGATAAAATGGATTTCCATTTTATTTCGCGTCTGCGGACGCGAAACTCTGCGAGGCTATTATCAATTTCGTGCACTCCGGAAGGGCGCTTTGCGCCCTTCCGCGTACCCATTTCTCCAAACAAAGAACATATTTTGAAAGGATCGTATTGCTATGCGCGTATTAGACCAGCTTGAACCCAGAAAGGTGTTTTCCTTCTTTGAAGATCTCTGCGCCATTCCGCACGGCTCGGGAAACACGAAGGCCATCAGCGACTACTGCGTGAAATTCGCAAAGGACCGCGGACTGGAGGTACATCAGGACCACCTCAACAACGTCGTCATCGTCAAGCCCGCAACGAAGGGCTATGAGGCCTCACCCACGGTCATCGTGCAGGGACACCTCGACATGGTCACGGAAAAAACGCCCGAGAGCCCCATTGACTTTTTGAAGGACGGACTGGACCTTGCCATCGACGGCGATTTTGTCTACGCGAAGGGCACGACCCTCGGCGGCGACGACGGCATTGCGGTCGCGATGGCGCTGGCAGTCCTCGATTCCGACGATCTCGAGCACCCCAGACTCGAGTGCCTGTTCACGATCGACGAGGAGACCGGCATGGACGGCGCGGTGGGCTTTGACGCGTCCGGTTTGCAGGGCAAGCGGCTTCTCAACATCGACTCCGAAGAAGAGGGCATCCTGACGGTCAGCTGCGCGGGCGGCGCACATGCGGACGTGCACATTGAAATGGCGCAGAACGAATGCGCCCTCAGCGCTGCGGAGATCGCGGTGACGGGTCTCAAGGGCGGCCACTCGGGCGCGGAAATCGACAAGGGCCGGGCCAACGCGACGATTACGCTCGGAAGAGTGTTGCAGGCGCTGGTCGACGAGCTCGAGGTGCGGCTGGTTTCTGCCGAGGGCGGTCTCAAGGACAACGCCATCCCGAACGCGGCGAAGGCCGTCATCGCGCTGGACGAAGAGAAGATTTCCCGTGCGCAGGAGATCTGCGCAGAGCTGGAAGCGACGCTGAAAAAGGAATACGCGGCCGCTGACCCCGATGTCACCGTCACGTTTACACCGGGCGGCGTTGCGGACAAGGCATTGAGCCTTGTCGACACCAGAAGAGTCTGCACGTTCCTGGGGCTCTACCCCAACGGCATCGAGTCGATGAGCATGGACATTCCGGGTCTGGTGCAGACGTCCTGCAACCTCGGCATTTTCAAGGTAGACGAAGCGGGGCTCAAGGGCTCGGGCTCGGTCAGAAGCTCGGTCGCCAGCCGCAAGCAGATGCTGCTTCGCAGAATCCGCCTGCTTGCCGAAGGACTCGAGGGCACGATGCGCGTCTCGGGCGAGTATCCCGCGTGGGAGTATAAGCGCGAGTCTCATCTGCGCGACGTGATGTGCAGAGTCTATGAGGCGCAGTACGGAGAGCCGATGAAGGTCGAGGCCATTCACGCCGGACTCGAGTGCGGCCTGTTCTGCGGAAAAATTCCGGGACTCGACGCCGTGTCCTTCGGCCCGAACCTCTATGATATCCATACGACGAAAGAGCGCATGAGCGCGGCTTCTGTATGGCGCGTTTACGAGTATCTTTGCGCGGTGCTCAGAGAATTAAAGGACTAAGACGATCGGTGAAAGCCCGCCTAGACTTTCGTTTAGGCGGGCTTTGGTGCGCTCCGGGAAGGGAAATTCATACGTTTTTGCTCGAATGTTTTTAATTGATTCACAATTTACGTAAAATAGACGGTATAATAATAAATACTATAAAACGTAGGGAGGGAATTGCATGACGAGAGATCCGTATGAGGTGCTGGGCGTGTCAAAAAGCGCGAGCGAAGACGAGATCAAGCAGGCCTACCGCCGTCTTGCCAAGCAGTACCATCCCGACCTGCATCCCGGAGACGCCGCGTGCGCAAAGAAGATGAACGAGATCAACGAAGCGTATGATCTGCTCAAAAACCCGCAGGCGTATCAGGCGTACCGGCAACAGCAGCAGCAAAGCGCCTATCAGCAGGCGTACCGCCAGCAGCAGTCGGCCTATCAGCAGCAGAACCAGCAGTATTACGACCCGTTCGGCTTCTGGACCTCGCAGCAGAACGGCCAGAACAGCCAGAACCAGAACCAGAACTATTACCGCTACACCTACACCTACCAGCCCGGACAGAACCAGAACGAACAGAACACGCAGTACCAGTGGACGTATCACCGGCCGCACCGCGGCGGCATTCTGCGGAAGCTTTTGAGCGCGTATCTGATCTTGCAGCTGCTCGGGTGGCTGCTTTCGAGCTGCGCGTATTCCTATTATCCGTCGTACTCGTCCTACGGCTACGCAGGCCAGCCCGACAGCGGCTATTCGGACACCTACACCGGCCAGCAGAACGGCGGCTACGGCTACTATGGCTTCGGCTCCGGCCGGCAGAGCTGAAAGGCGGTATTGCACGATGGGCATTTTTACGAAAAAAGCGCCGCCTGCGCCGGATACCCGTCTGGAGGCGCTGGAGCAGGAATATCAGAATTACCGCCGCCGTACCGAAGCGGTGCGGCAGGACGCGGCAGAGCAGGCGCAGAGGAAGACCGTCCTCGCGTTTTTGCCGCTTTATGACGATCTCGAGCGGGCGCTCAAGGCGCCGTGTCAGGACGAGCAGTACAAAAAAGGCGTGGAGCTGATGATGCAGAAGCTGCTGTCCACTCTTACGGGGATGAAGGTCCAGCCCATGCAGTCGCTCGGCAAGTGCTTCAATCCCACGTATCACGAGGCCGTGTCGCACGTCGAGGACGAGAGCGCCGGAGAAGAGCGGATCGTCGAGGTCGTGCAGACCGGCTTTACCATGGACGAAGAAGTCCTCCGCCACGCGAAGGTTATCGTGGCAAATTGAATCCCGCCCGGAAGGGGCGAAATTTTGAACGATTTGAGGGAGCGTTTTCCATATGTCGAGAATCATCGGAATTGATCTTGGTACCACGAATTCCTGCGTGGCTGTGATGGAGGGCGGAGAGCCTGTCATCATCCCCAACGCCGAGGGCGGACGGACGACGCCGTCTGTCGTGGCCTTTTCCAAGACCGGTGAGCGGATGGTGGGAAGTCTCGCCAAGCGGCAGGCCGTCACCAACCATGACAGAACGATTTCCTCCATCAAGCGCCAGATGGGCACCAATTACCGCGTGAGCATCGACGGCCATAAATATACGCCGCAGGAAATTTCGGCGATGATCTTGCAGAAATTAAAGCGCGACGCCGAAAGCTTTCTGGGCGAGCCCGTCACCGAGGCCGTCATCACCGTTCCCGCGTATTTTACCGACGCGCAGCGGCAGGCCACGAAGGACGCGGGCAAGATCGCGGGGCTCGAGGTCCGGCGCATCATCAACGAGCCCACGGCGGCGGCGCTGGCCTACGGCATCGACAAGGAGCAGAGCCAGAAGATCATGGTCTATGATCTGGGCGGCGGCACGTTCGATGTGTCCATTCTGGACATTTCCTCGGGCGTCATCGAAGTCCTTGCCACGGCGGGCAACAACCACCTCGGCGGCGACGATTTTGACCAGTGCGTGATGGACTATCTGGTCTCGGAGTTTAAGCGCGAACATAAAATCGACCTCTCGCGCGACCCTGTCGCCATGCAGCGCGTGCGCGAGGCGGCGGAGAAGGCGAAGATCGAGCTTTCCTCCATGACGCAGACCTCGGTGGAGCTTCCGTATATCGCGGTGAGCAAAAACGGGCCGCTGCACATGGACATTCCGCTCACGAGAGCCAAATTCAACGACCTCACGAGCCAGCTCGTGCAGGCGACCAAGGCCCCGGTCAATCAGGCCATCAACGACTCCGGCATCACCATTTCGCAGATCAGCAAGGTCTTGATGGTGGGAGGCTCGAGCCGCATTCCGGCGGTGCAGGAGCTCGTCAGCCAGATCACGGGCACGGCGCCTTTTAAGGGCATCAACCCCGACGAGTGCGTCGCGATGGGCGCGTGCTTACAGGCGGGCGTTCTGGCCGGAAGCGTGAAGGGGCTTCTGCTTCTCGATGTGACGCCGCTTTCTCTCGGCATCGAGACCCTTGGCGGCGTGTGTACAAGAGTCATCGAGCGAAACACCACGCTTCCGATTCGAAAGAGCCAGATCTTTACGACGGCGTCGAGCTTTCAGTCGTCGGTTGATATCCACGTTTTGCAGGGCGAACGGCCCATGGCGCGGCAGAATAAGGAGCTTGGCCGCTTCCAGCTCACCGGCATCCGCAGAGCGCCGAGAGGCGTGCCGCAGATCGAGGTCACGTTCTCCATCGACGCCAACGGCATCGTGAACGTCTCGGCAAGAGACCTGGATACTGGCAAGGAGCAGGCCATCACCATTACCGCGACGTCCAACATGAGCCGCGAGGAAATTGACCGGGCCGTGCGCGACGCGCAGCAGTATGCCGCCGAAGACGAAAAGCTCAAGGCAGAGGCCACGGCAAAGGACCGCTGCGAGCACCTTCTCTACCGCGCCGCCGGTCTCAAGCCTGCCGATAAAGAGCAGAAGGCCGCCGTCACCGAAGCCGTCAAAGCCGTCAAACGCGCGGTCAAATCGAGAGACCCGCAGCAGATGGTGCAGGCGGCGGATTGCCTGGAGGCGCTTTTGCAGCAGGCGGGCGTCAATATGGACGAGCAGGACAATTATCAGGGCAGCTACGATAATCCGAACGACAGCTTCGAAGACGACGCGATGGACGCGGACTTCGAGGAAATGAACGACTAAACGAAACCGGCGCGGCTTCAAACGGGAGCTGCGCCGGCTTTTTGCGCGGGCGGCACATTGACATTTTCCGCGCGGCGCGGTATGATGCATAACATACAAATTTGGGAAGTGATTTTGTGGAAATTCACGTAAGAGCCTATACGCCGGACGATGTCGCGGCAATGTGCGAGATCTGGAATGAGGTCGTGCGCGATGGTGTGGCCTATCCGCAGCTCGACGAGCTCGATGAGAAAAGCGGCGCGGAATTTTTTGCCGCGCAGTCGTATTGCGGCGTTGCAGAAGAAGAAGCGGGAAAAATCCTCGGGCTTTACATCCTGCACCCGAACAACGTCGGCCGCTGCGGCCATATCGCAAACGCCAGCTACGCCGTTTCGGGAGGCGCACGCGGAAAGCACATCGGCGAGGCGCTGGTGCAAAACAGTCTGGTGGAAGCGAAGGCGCTCGGCTTTCAGATCATGCAGTTCAATGCCGTCGTCGCGTCGAACGTACACGCGCGGCACCTGTATGAGCGGCTGGGCTTTCAGCAGCTGGGCGTCATCCCGAAGGGCTTTTTGCTCAAGGACGGGACGTATGCCGATATCTGCCCGTATTATAAGATGCTGTAACGACAAAAACGCACCTGCCGGTTGGCAGATGCGTTTTGCTTTTTTTAGGGTGTATTCTTCCAACTCCCAACGCACCCGGACAGCGGGTCTTTTCACGCTGCGCCGCGCTATTTTTCCTTGAAATACGTCAGTATTCCTGCGGAAAAATGTCTTGCTCAGCGCAAAAACTCCTCGCTGCCGGTCACATTGGGAGTTTTCAGATACACCCTAGGGATTGCAGACCATGTGGTAGAACAGGCCGTCTCCGATGCGGGTGGTCTGCCGGATGGGGCTGCCTGTGATGCGGAAGCCCGCTTTTTCGTAGCAGCGGACGGCGCGGGCGTTCCACGTGCGGACCTCGAGATAGAGGGGCTTTCCGGGGTAACGCGCTTTGGAAAGCGCACACGCGGTTCTGGCTATTTGCTGGCCGTAGCCCTTGCCGCAGCAGTCCGGCGCGACGCCGATGCCGAAAAAGACCTCGGTTTCCTCCTCCGAGAGGTTGACAAAGCCGACGAGCGTCTCGCCGTCATAGAAAGACGTCAGGCGGTTTTCCGGATTGGCGAAGGCGCGGCCCTGCCGCTTCTGCTCGTCATAGGGCGGCATATTGTAGATGGCGTATTCGCCGTCATACTGCCAGCCGGAGATGACCGCCTTTTCTTCCTCGGTGGCTTCGTGGTAAGTAAGCGTATGGATTCCAGCTTTCTTTATGAAATAAGGCCGCGGCTGTTCATCAGGAGCCAATAGCGCCGCGGCGGCTGTAGAGTCTGGCAAGGCCGCCCTCCGAGGTTTCGCGGAAGGCGCGGTTCATGTTGACGCCGGTTTCGTACATTGTGCGCACGACCATGTCAAACGAGATCGTTCTCGTGCCGACCAGCATGTGCGCAAGGTTCGACGCGTCGATGGCCCGCTTGGCGGCGACGGCGTTTCGCTCGATGCAGGGGATCTGGACAAGACCGCAGATGGGATCGCAGGTGAGGCCCAGATGGTGCTCCATCGCGATCTCGGCGGCGTATTCCTGCTCGTCGATGGTAAGGCCCGTGAGCTCTCCCATCGCGGCGGCGGCCATCGAACATGCGGCGCCGATCTCCGCCTGACAGCCGCATTCCGCGCCGGAAATGGACGCGTTGTGCTTAATTAAGTTGCCGAAAATACCGGCCACGCCGAGTGCGCGGGCAATTTTGTCGTCGGACAGGGAATATTTGTTCTGCATGTAAAGAAGCACCGCCGGCAGCACGCCGCAGCTGCCGCAGGTGGGGGCGGTGACGACGGTGCCGTTGTCGGCGTTCTGTTCGGCGGCGGCAAAGGCGTAGGCGCAGACGAGCTGGAGCTCCCGCACCTGCGGAATGTCCAGCAGATGCGTGCGCTCATACAAAAGCTTTGCCTTGCGCGAAACGTTCAGCCCGCCCGGAAGGATGCCGGTGGCGGAAAGGCCGTCCTGGATTTCCCTGCGCATGATGTTCCAGATCTCCTTGAGGAAATCCCAGATCTCGGGGCCCTCGTTGAGCTCGACGTATTCCGGCAGCGAAATATAGCGCCAGCGGCAGAACTGCGTGATCTCGGCAAAGGAGCTTTCGGGGTAGACCTCGGCTTCTTCCGACTCGGGCTCGCCTTCGATGACGATATCGCCGCCGCCGACGGACATGACGCGCATGCGCTTGATTTCCTCGCCGTTTTTCCAGGCGATGAAGTCCATCGTGTTGGGGTGGGGAAGATCGGCGGGGTCTTCGGCGCTGAAGACGAGCTCGGTGCGCTCCGGGCCGAGGGTCTCTTTGAGCACGCGGTCGGTGCCGTGGCCGACGCCGGTCTTGCTCAGAGAGCCGTAGAGAATGACGGTGAAGCGGTCTGCTTCCGGTGTGCGCTCGAGGAATTTCTTGGCCGCGCGTTCGGGGCCGATGGTGTGGGAGCTCGACGGGCCCTTGCCGATCTTATATAAGTCGCGAAGTGATTTCATGGCAGTTACCGGATTTCCTTTCGTGTGATTTTTGTCTCCTGTTTTGCGTCAAGTATAGCAAAGAATGCGGCGCTTGACAATGGCGGTTTTGCCGGTTTTTCGGGGAAAATGGGCGCTTTTTTCTACTTCGTGCGCGTGCGGTCGATGGCCTCGAGCGAGAGCTCGGCGGCAAGCTTGAAAAGCGCGTCTTCCAACACGGTCTCGAGCGGCAGGGCCGCCTGCGCGGCGATGCGGCGGTAAAATCGTTCACACGACGGGTCAAGGATGATGGTGACGCAGGACATGGCAAACTCCTCCTATAGAAAGTACTTCATCTTATGTGGAGCGCCCACCTGGGGTGAACGCGGAAAAAGAGCGGGTTTTGCGGAAAAACGGGCGCAAAACGCTTGACAGGTGTGTTATAATACTTTAGTTCATGTGCAACTATTTCCGAAAGGATGTTATGGGTATGGCGAAAGAGAAGAAAGTGCAGCAGATCACCGATATGGAGGTCGATTTTGCGCAGTGGTATACCGACATCTGCCGCAAGGCGGAGCTGGTGGAATACGCGTCGGTCAAGGGCTTTACGATTTTAAGACCCTACGGCTACGCGATCTGGGAGAACATCCAGTCCATCATGGACGCGGAGTTCAAGAAGACGGGCCACGAGAATGTGGCGATGCCGGTCCTGATCCCGGAAAGCCTTCTTAAAAAGGAAGGCGAGCTCGTCAACGGCTTTGCCCCCGAAGTCGCGTGGGTCACGATGGGCGGCAGCGAGAAGTTAGAGGAGCGGCTGGCGTTCCGCCCGACGTCCGAGACCATGTTCTGCGACCACTGGTCGAGAGTGCTTCAGACCTACCGCGAGCTTCCGATGCTCTATAACCAGTGGTGCTCCGTCATCCGCTGGGAGAAGACGACGCGTCCGTTCCTGCGCTCGAGAGAATTCTGGTGGCAGGAGGGCCATACCATCCATGAGACCGCCGAAGAGGCCATCCATGAGACCGAGCAGCAGCTGGGCTGCTACGCCGACTTCTTTGAAAATGTTCTTGCCATTCCGGTCGTTCCCGGCCAGAAGACCGAGAAGGAGAAGTTCGCCGGCGCGGAGGCCACCTACACCATCGAGTGCATGATGAAGGACCACAAGGCGCTGCAGGGCGCGACCTCGCATTACTTCGGCGACAAGTTCTCGAGAGCCTACAACGTGACCTTCACCGGCCGCGACAATAAGCTCCAGTATCCGTTCCAGACCTCGTGGGGCTCGACCACGCGCATGATTGGCGCCGTCATCATGGCGCACGGCGACAATAACGGTCTGGTGCTCCCGCCCAAGATCGCACCGACGCAGGTGATCGTCCTTCCCATCGCGCAGCACAAGGAAGGCGTTCTGGACGCGGCGGCCAAGGTCAAGGAGCGTTTGACCGCGGCAGGTCTTCGCGTGAAGATGGATGACTCGGACAACTCCATGGGCTGGAAGTGCGCACAGTATGAGATGAAGGGCGTGCCGCTTCGCCTGGAGCTTGGCCCGCGCGATATCGAGGCCGGAAACTGCGTGCTCGTGCGCAGAAACGACGGAGAAAAGACCGTGGTGTCTCTGGAGAATCTCGAGGCGGCCGTCAAAGAGCAGCTGGAGCTCGTGCAGAAGGGCATGTTCGAAAAGGCAAAGCAGAACCTCGACAACCACGTCTTTGAGGCGCATTCTCTCGAGGAAGCGAAGAAGCTTCAGCAGGAGAACGGCGGCTTCATCAAGACGATGTGGTGCGGCGAACTCGAGTGCGAGCTCAAGATGAAGGAAGAGGGCGGCATGTCGTCTCGCTGCATGCCGCTGAAGCAGGAGCATCTGGATGATGTCTGCCCGATCTGCGGCAAACCGGCCAAGAAAATGATCTACTGGGGCGTGGCGTACTGAGCACCCCGCCAAAGTTCGTCAGATTGCGCAGAAAAGCGCAGCGGGAGCCCTGAAAATCCGGCGAAAATTCATCAAAAATATCGGAAAACCCCCTTGACACCAAGGGGGTTTTATTATATTATATATAAGCACGCGCGGGAAGCAGTCTCAACGCGACCACGTGTGTCACTTGCGATGATGCAGGAGATTGCGCCACTGGCGGTAACTTCTGCGGAGTATGTCCGGTCATCGGGCGGCTGAGAATCCTGCTACGGCGTATATCGCCGCAGTGGACCAAGGCCGACAACGTCGGTCTTTTTTCATGGTGCGGAATGATACGCACGGCTTAGCGTACAGCGATTCTCGACCGTACCCAGCGGCTTACCAAACAACTGAGTACGTGATTCAAGGAGGAAACAAAACAATGGCAAACCAGGAAATGATCAGAATTCGCCTGAAGGCTTATGATCATCAGCTCATCGATGCGAGCGCAGAAAAGATCGTCGAAACCGCAAAGCGCAACGGCGCTTCCGTTTCCGGCCCCATCCCCCTGCCGACCAAGAAAGAGGTCGTTACCATTCTTCGCGCTGTCCACAAGTACAAGGACTCCCGTGAGCAGTTCGAGCGCAGAACCCACAAGAGACTGATCGATATCCTCAACCCCAACCAGAAGACCGTCGAGGCTCTGATGAGCCTGGATCTTCCCGCTGGCGTTGAGATTGAGATAAAGCTGTAATTATACATTAACTACAGCAGCCCGCCACGGTTCGTCGTTTAAGAGGACGGACGGGTCATGTTGATAAACCAATGCGTCCCAATGCGCAAGTTTGTCAACCAATAACCTTAAATTAGGAG
>CAKUJL010000014.1 GCA_934661715.1 uncultured Oscillospiraceae bacterium
AGGGCTGCAAAGTCGTCTCCGCGTACATCTGGTGGTCAAGCGAAGACGCCTTCCCCGCCGAATCCATCGCCCGCGCCCTCGCCAACGCGATCGAGTAGAAAAAACCTCCGAAGCGTGAAGCTTCGGAGGTTTTCTTCAATAACCCACGTTCCAATCGACGACGTGGCGCAGGGGTTTTCCATCTAAGTACCGGTCGAGATTTTCGAGGCAAACGTCCCAGATCGCCGCGAGGATATCCTCGTTCGTGCTGAAGCTGGGCCCCGCGATGTGCGGCGTCAGAAGAACATTTTCCATGTCCCAGAGGGGGCAGTCGCCCGCAAGCGGCTCTTCTTCCAGCACGTCCAGCACCGCGCCGCGCAGCTGCTTTTGCTTGAGCGCCGCGATCAGATCGTCGTTTTTGACAATGCTGCCGCGCCCGACGTTTACAAAAAGCGCACCCTTTTTGAGCCTGTCCAGCCGTTCGCGCGTCAGAAGGCCGACAGTTTGCTTCGTCGCGGGCAGGCAGTTGATCAGAATGTCCGCGTCCAGCAGCGCCTCGTCGAGGCGGTCGATCGGAAACTGCGCCTCAAAAAACGGCGGGAGCGCATCTCTGACCGTTCTTCTTACGCCCACCGGGTGGGCCTCAAAGGCCGCGAGACGCTTTGCCACATTGCTGCCGAGGTCTCCCATGCCGAGGATGACCGCGCGTTTGCCGGAAACTGTCGAAGACTCGTCCAGCTGCCGCCAGACGTGCTTTTTCTGGTTGTCGCGGTAGACGCCGAAGCCGCGGTACTGCGCGACGATGCCCGCCACAACATACTCCGAAATGACCACGCCGAACGCGCCGGACGCATTCGTAAACAGCACGTCCTTCGGAAACCGCGCCATCCGCGCGTAAGCGTCCACACCGGCCCACGAAAGCTGGAGCCAGCGCAGGCTCTTTGCCTTCGCAAGCTCGATCTCTTCCGGTGCGCCGATGATGATCTCCGCCTCCGGAAGGGCAGTTTCCTTATCTGCCTCAAAGAAAAAGTCGCAGCGCTCGCCGTAGGTTTTTTCGAGCTGCGCACGCCTAATTTCGCCGCAGGGCGCGAGAATGAGTACCTTTCGTTTTTCCATCGCCGCGTCCCTATACCAGCCGAATCGCGCCGTTCGATTTTTCAAGACCCGATTCAAAAAGCGTCCGGCAGATGTTCACAAGGTCCAGCAGATCCGAAACGCCCGCCGTCTCGAAGCACGAGTGCATCGCCAGCTGCGCAAGGCCGATATCGGCCATCTCCACCGGCACGAGCGTGCTGGCGATCGAGCCGAGCGTCGACCCGCCGGGAAGATCGGAGCGGTTTGCGTAGACCTGCACGCGGGCGGAAGCCTTCCGGCAGAGCTTGCGGTAAATGGCCGCGGCCACGCCGCTCGTCGCGTAGCGCTGGTTGGCGTTGAATTTGAGCACGACGCCTTCGTTGAGCTGCGGGCAGTTGCCGGAATCGGAATACTCCGGATGGTTCGGGTGCTGCGCGTGCGCGTTGTCGCACGATAAAAGGAAGCTCTCGTCGAGCATTCTGGACAGATGCCCCGCCGTCATGCCCAGAGACTCCGTCACGCGTTTGAGCGTGTCGCGCAGCATCGTAGACGCTGCGCCCTGCCGTGTCGCGCTGCCGACCTCTTCGTTGTCAAAGACGCACAGAACCGGAATGCATTCAGCTTCTTTTGCGCCCAGGAAGCCCTCGAGGCTTGCAAACACGCAGGCCAGATCGTCGAGCTTCGCGCTTGCGAGGAATTCCTCGTTCGCGCCGAAAATCACGCCCGGCTGGCGCACATAGAGCGTCAGATCGTGGCCCAGAATGTCCTCTTCGCGGCAATTTGCGTTTTCCGCGACGAGCGTCAAAAACGCGCCCTTTTCCGAAGCCGCGCCGAGAAGCGGCAGGGTATCGACGTTCGGAAGGAGCTTGACGCCGTCGTTTGCCGCGCGGTTCATGTGGATGGCGAGGTTCGGGATGACGAGAAGATCACGGTCAATGTTCACAAGCCGCGTCTCGATGCCGTTTTCCCCGTCCACGAGCACGCGTCCGGCAACAGAAAGCGGCCGGTCGAACCACGGGGCCATCAGCATCCCGCCGTATTTTTCGGTCGAAAGCTGCAAATAAGCCCCCGAGACCCGCTCGGGATTTTCCTTGATTTTGAAGCTGGGGCTGTCACTGTGGCTGGCCGTGAGCATAAAGCCGCGGGCCGAACCCTCCGGCACCCGGAAGGCGATGCAGGACGTGCCGCCGCGCGTGAGAAAATATTTTCCGCCGTGTTTGACGTTCCAGCGTGCGTTTTCCGCCAGCTCTTCATAGCCGGCCGCCCGCAGCCGCGCACGGACGTTCTCGATCACGTGGTAGGTGCTGGGGCTTTTTTCGATGAATTGCAGAAGCTCTTTTGCAAGGGTCTTTTTCATACCGTGCCTCCAAAATTTTTTCGTAGTGCCATCATAGCATGGATGGCCCGCGCTTTCAATCCATTTTCCGCCCAACCGCTTTTCAAACGGGACAAAATGCTGTATAATATGGGCGCAAATACTTCAATTACAAGGAGATGCTCCTATGAAAAAATCGGTTCTGCGTTCCTACGCAAAGTTAATTGCCGCGTGCGGCGTCAATGTCCAGAAGGGGCAGGAGGTTTTCATTCAGGCCGAGCTCGACCAGCCGGAATTTGTGACCATGCTCGTCGACGAGTGCTATAAGCTGAAGGCCAAAAAGGTCGTCGTCGACTGGAGCCACCAGCCGATCGAAAAGCTCCACGTGCGCCACCGCAGTCTTACGACCATGTCCACGCTCGATAACTACGAGGAAGCGAGATGGCAGCACTACGTCGACACCATTCCCTGCCGCATTTACCTGCTCTCCGAAGACCCCGACGGGCTCAAGGGCGTCAATCAGGAGAAAATGGCCAGGGCCCAGCAGAAAAAATACCCGATCATCAAGGGCTACCGCGACCAGATCGAAAACAAATACCAGTGGTGCATCGCGGCCGTTCCCGGCGAAAAATGGGCCAAAAAGCTCTTCCCGAACCTGCGGACGAGCCAGGCCGTCGAAAAGCTCTGGGAGGCGATCCTTGCCACGTCCCGCGTCACGGAAGACCCCATCGCCGCCTGGCAGGCGCACAACAAAGACCTGCACGACCGCTGCGCGTATCTCAACAGTCTGCACATCCGGGAGCTTCACTACAAAGCCTCCAACGGCACGGACTTCCATGTCGGCATGATCCCCGAGGCCAGATTCTGCGGCGGCGCGGAAAAGAGCCTTCAGAACATCGTCTTTAACCCCAACATCCCCACGGAGGAGTGCTTCATTTCCCCCATGCGCGGCAAGGCCGAGGGCATCGTCTACTCGTCGAAGCCCCTTTCCTACCAGTCGCAGCTGATCGACCGGTTCTGGATCCGCTTCCACGAGGGAAAAGCCGTCGAGTGGCACGCGGAGGTCAATAACGACCTTCTCACGAAGCTCATCGAAATGGACGAGGGAAGCGCGTATCTCGGAGAATGCGCTCTGGTGCCCTTCGATTCGCCCATCAATGCGTCCGGCATTTTGTTCTACAACACGCTCTTTGATGAGAACGCCTGCTGCCATCTGGCGCTCGGCATGGGCTTTGCCGACACGATCGAGGATTTCGAGCACAAGTCGCTGGACGACTGCCGCAAGCTCGGCGTCAACGATTCGATGATCCACGAGGACTTCATGGTCGGCACGCGCGACCTCTCGATCGACGCTGTCTGCGAAGACGGCAAAACGGTTCCTATCTTCCGCGAAGGCACATGGGCCTTCTAAGACTGCAAACAGATTTTTCCCGCGTCGAAAGGACACTTCGGCGCGGGTTTTTCTGCGCTTTGCGCGGAACCAATCCGGAGCGGTTTGACACTCTGCACAGGTTTTTTCTTGAAAAAGGCACACTTTTTGCCGAAAACAGTCTTGCATTTTTCCGCTTCGTGTGCTATATTGTGCTCACGGTTTAAGATGACTAACTAAAGAGCGGAATTCCCGCTTTTCCGGAAAACAGGAGGTTATTTCCATGAAGCATATTGGTCTGTTCGCCGCCGGCGTCCTGTTCGGTACGGCCGGTCTGAAGATTCTCGGCAGCCAGGATGCCAAGAAGGTCTACGCTCACACCACCGCCGCTGTTCTTCGCGCAAAGGACTGCGTGATGAAGGCCGCCGCCACCGTCCGTGAAGGCGCAGAAGACGTCTACGCCGACGCTGTGGACATCAACGAATCCCGCGCTGCGGCGCAGGAAGCCGCCGTCATCGAAGACGCATCCGAAGAAGCGCCCGCGGCCGAATAAACGCACCCGCGAAGGGCCGCAAAGCGGCCCTTCTTTTCTTTGAAAGCTTTCCCGGAGGAATTACCATATGAAGTGTCTGATTCAGCACGAGTCGCGCGGGCGGCTGCGTGTGCATCTGGCCGTTTCGCGCATGAGCCTGCACGAGGCGGATGTTCTGGAATACTATCTGAAGGCCGTGTCCGGCGTCGAGTCCGTCAAGGTCATCGACCGCACGTGCGACGCGGCCGTTGTTTACCGCGGAAAAAGGGACGATATGCTCAAGGCGCTGGCCGCGTTTTCGTTCCGGAAGGCCGAGACGATGGATCTCGTTCCGTCGCACACGCCGCGGGCTCTGAGCCGTGAATTTGAAGACAAGCTCGTCATGACCGTTGCGCGCAGAGCCTTTTCCAAGCTCTTTCTGCCGCTTCCCGTGCAGGCGGCGATCGCGATTTTCCGCTCAGTCAAATATATCCGCGAGGGGCTGATGGCGCTGCTGCACGGAAAGCTCTCCGTCGCCGTTCTGGACGCGACCGCCGTCACCGTCTCGATCGTCCGTGGAGACTTTGATACGGCGGGCTCCGTGATGTTCATGCTGCACCTCGGCGAGATTCTCGAGGACTGGACGCACAAAAAGTCCGTTGCAGACCTTGCCGGCGCGATGGCGCTGAACGTCGATCAGGTGTGGAAGCTGGCGGGCGAGACGGAAGTGCTCGTCCCCGTCACATCCGTTGCGGCAGGCGACCTCATCGTCGTGCGCACCGGAAACCTTATCCCGCTCGACGGCGCCGTCGTCTCGGGCGAGGCGATGGTCAACCAGTCGTCGATGACGGGCGAAAGCATGCCCGTGTGCAAGCGCGAAGGAAGCCTTGTTTACGCCGGAACCGTCTGCGAAGAGGGCGAATGCGTCTTCCGTGTGGACAAAACGAGCGGTGGCGGCCGGTACGACCGGATCGTCAAAATGATCGAGCAGTCTGAAAAGCTCAAGTCGACCGCCGAAGATAAGGCCGCGCGTCTGGCCGACCGGCTCGTTCCGTATACGCTGGGCGGCACGGTGGCGACGTATCTTCTCACGCGTAACGTCACAAAGATGCTGGCCGTTCTGCTGGTCGATTTCTCGTGCGCACTGAAGCTCGCGATGCCCATTGCGGTGCTCTCCGCGATGCGCGAGGCAAGCGCGTGCCACATTTCCGTCAAGGGCGGCCGGTTCATGGAGGCCGTCGCGAACGCGAATACGATCGTCTTCGACAAGACCGGCACGCTCACCTACGCCACGCCGACGGTCGCCGCGGTCGTCCCCTTCGCCGGATACGAAGAATCCGAAATGCTGCGTCTGGCCGCGTGCCTCGAGGAGCACTACCCCCACTCGATGGCAAACGCCGTTGTGGAAGCGGCGCGTGTGCAGGGGCTCAAGCACGAGGAATACCACTCGCAGGTGCAGTACATCGTCGCGCACGGCATTTCCAGCATGGTGAATGACAAAAAGGTCGTCATCGGCAGCGCCCACTTTGTCTTTGAAGACGAACATTGCCGCATCCCCGAAGGCGAAGAGGAAAAGTTCCGCTCCCTTCCGGCGGAGTATTCGCACCTGTATCTTTGCATCGCGGGCCAGCTCTCCGCCGTCATCTGCATCCACGACCCGCTGAGAAGCGAAGCGGCGGACGCCATCCGCGCCCTGCACGCCTGCGGCATCGACAAGGTCGTCATGATGACAGGCGATAACCGCAGAACCGCCGAGTCCGTCGCGGCGCAGGTCGGTGTGGACGCGGTCTATTCCGAGGTCCTGCCGGAGGACAAGGCCGCCTTCGTCCGCGCGGAAAAAGCAGCCGGACGCACGGTTATCATGGTAGGAGACGGCGTGAACGATTCTCCGGCCCTGTCAGAGGCCGACGCGGGCATCGCCATCTCCACAGGCGCGGCCATCGCACGGGAGATCGCCGACATTACGATCGCCTCGGAAGACCTCTTTGAGCTCGTGACGCTGCGAAAGCTCTCCATGGAGCTGATGAACCGCATCCACCGGAACTACCGCTTCATCGTCGGCTTCAACTTCTCGCTGATCGTCCTCGGTGTTGCGGGCATCCTGCCGCCGACCACGTCCGCGCTCCTGCACAACGCCTCCACACTCGGCATCAGCCTCAAGAGCATGACCAACCTCCTGCCCCCGGCAGAGGAAAAGAAATAAGCCCAGCCCTCCGGCGCCCTGAACCGCACCCAAAAAGCAGGAATCGCCCGAGGCAGGCAAGGACGAGCACGTGTCGGTGATGATCGAAAACCTGATGGACAATATTCTCGGCGATGCCGACGCGCAGAGCCTGCCGCGTGAGGAACGGCTCGAAAAGATCCGCTTCATGGACGAAAAGGGCCTGTTTCTGATGAAGGGCAGCGCCCAGAAGGCGGCGGAAAAGCTCGGCGTCGGCAAGGTCACGATCTACAGCTATTTGGACGAGGTAAGGGGAAAGCGCGGATGAAGGAAGTTATTATAGAAACAAAGCTTCAGAACAAGGGTCACTATGTGCCGGGCATGATCTCAGGCCGCACGCTCTACATTTCGGGTCAGCTCCCTGTGCACCACGAAACCGGGGCGCCGATGGCGGAAACCATCGAAGAGCAGACAAAAGACGCCCTTCACAACGTGGAGCAGGTTTTGAAGGCCGCGGGCTGCACGAAAGATGACGTCGTTTTGTGCCGGGTCTACATTCCGGACGTGTGCCATTGGGACGCGGTCAACGCGGTCTACGGCGCGTTTTTTGGGGCGCATAAGCCCGCCCGCGTCATTGTCCCGACGAGGGAGCTTCACAACGGGGCTATGGTGGAAATTGAAGCCGTCGCCGAGCTGCACGAACAATAAGGAGGGTCAACCATGAAATTTATCTGCACGAAATGCGGCCAGAAGGAAGCCGTCACGACGAGAAAGGCCCGCTGCGACTGCGGCGGGCTGTGGAAGCTCGATTTTGCACCCGAGAAATTTGACCTTGCGAAAATCGACACGCACGAGTGGAGCCAGTTCCGGTACCGGAGGTTCATGGCGCTGGACGGCGAGAGCTGGCGCGATGTGACGCTCGGCGAGGGCATGACGCCGGTCGTGAAATTTGACGACGACGTTTCGTTCAAAATGGACTACTTCATGCCCACGCTCTCCTTCAAGGACCGCGGCGCGGCTGTCCTGATCGCGCACTGCAAGGCCATCGGCGTCGACAAGGTGGTCCAGGACTCGAGCGGCAATGCCGGAAACGCCGTCGCAGCCTACTGCGCAAAGGCCGGCATCGCCTGCGAAATATTCGTGCCCGAAGGGACGAGCCCCAAGAAGATCGACATGATCCGCGCCCACGGCGCCACCTGCACCGTCGTGCCCGGTTCGCGCGACCACTGCGCTGATGTTTGCCGCGAAAAGGTCGAAAAGGACGGCGTCTATTACGCGAACCACGTCTATAACCCGTATTTCTACGAGGGCACAAAGACTTATATCTACGAAATTTTCGAGCAGCTCGGCCGTATCCCGGAGCACCTCGTCATCCCCGTCGGAAACGGCACGCTGTTTCTCGGCGCGATCTTTGCCCTCGAGCATTTGCAGGAAAGCGGCGTGATTGATCACTTCCCGCAGCTCATCGCGCTTCAGAGCCAGAACTGCGACCCGCTGCTTCTGGCCGCGCAGAGAGGAGAAGACGCCCCCGCCGCCGTCACGCCCACGCCGACCATCGCCGAAGGCATCGCCATCGGAAAGCCGATGCGCGGAAAAGAGATTCTAGCCCTCACCAAAAAGCACGCCGTCCGCTTCGTCCACGCGCCGGAGGACAAGATTCTGGAAGCAAGAAGCCGCATCGCAAGAAAGGGCATCTACTGCGAGCACACCACCGCCGCCAATTACGCCGCCTATCTCGAATATTGCAGAATCTACGGCCAAACGCCCGATACGTTAATTACCATGTGCGGTGCAGGTTTGAAATCCGACCATTAAAACCAGATTGCAATCCATGGATTGCAATCTGGAAAGGAAGAAGGAAGGAGCGGATGTGAAGACCGCGGCGCAAGCCGGGGGCAGAACGCAGCGAGTTTCTTCTGACGCTGTGCGGTGCTGGACTCAAGTCTGACCATTAAACTGAAAAGAATCGAGCGATTGGAAAGCCTCCAATCGCTCGATTCTTATTTTGGAAGAAGCGCCTTTTTATGGCGGAAGTAATACCCATACCCCGCGAGATCTGCCAGCGCCCAGCCGATGGGGATGGCCATCCAGATGCCCACCTCGCCGACGGGCCCGGCCAGAAGATACGCAAGCAGCACGCGCGTGCCGAGCGAGATAACTGTCAGCACGACGGACATGCCCGGCCGCTTGACCGCGCGGTAAAATCCATAGAGAAGGAACAAGCAGCCGATGCCGACATAAAATGCGCCCTCCACGCGCAGATACAAAACGCCCGCGGCCAGAACCTCCGTCTCTCCCGCCTGCACGAAAATGCGCATGAGCGGGTTCGCAAACGCGAAGACCAGCGCAGAAATGACGAGCGAGAACGCGGCGCTTGCGATTGTCGCCTGCCGGAAGCCGGTTCTAAGCCGTTCGCGGTCGCCCGCGCCGTAGTTCTGTGCGATGAAGGTCGAAAAGGCGTTGCCGAAATCCTGCACGGGAAGATAGGCAAAGGAGTCAATTTTCACCGCCGCGGCAAAGGCCGCCATTGTAACGGGGCCAAAGGAGTCGACCAGGCGCTGGATGAGCAGAATCCCGAAGTTCATCGCCGACTGCTGGGCGCAGGTGAGAAGCGACAGGTCAAGAATTTCCGAGAGGATGCTTCTGCGGAAGACGAGGTCCTCCTTTCCGGGCAGAAATTCGCGGCAGCGCAGGAACACATAGAGAAAAATCCCGAGCCCCGAGACATACTGCGCCAGCACCGTCGCGATCGCCGCGCCCGCAATGCCCCACGAAAACACGAGCACGAACAGAAGATCGAGCCCCACGTTGAGCAGCGCCGCCGCCCCCAGAAACCACAAGGGCGCGACCGAATTTCCCAGCGCCCGCAGAAGACAGGAAAAAAAGTTATACAGAAACGTCGCAAGCAGCCCCGCGAAAATGATCACGAGGTATTCGCGCATGGAAAAATACAGCTCGTCCGGGATTTGCAGAAAGTGCAGAATGGGGTCCAAAAACGCGTACACGAGCGCGTTCAAAGCCGCCGTCACCGCGAAAATCAGCACAAACGCGTGCAGCACCGCGCTTTTAAGAGACCCCATGTCCTTTTTCCCGAGATAGATCGAAAACAGCGCCCCCGCGCCCATCGAAAGCCCGAGGAACACGGACGTGAGAAACGTCATGAGCGTATACGCAGAGCCCACCGCCGCCAGCGCGTTTTTGCCCAGCGCCTGCCCGACGATGAGGGTATCGGCGATGTTATAAAACTGCTGGAGCAAATTCCCCGCGATCATCGGCAGCGCAAACAACAGCAGCCCCTTTGTGATATTTCCCTTTGTCAGATCGCGATACATGATGCACCCACCCATTTTTTCTTCATCGCCGCCGCAATGCGCGGCTTGGCTATTATAACCTGTCCGCCGCAGAAAAGCAATGCTGGTGGTTTGTTCCACAAAAATCGCCGCCTCTTTTCGTGGCATTTGCCGAAAAAAGAACGGTATCAGAAATATTTTCAAAAATCGGTAAGTTTTTATTGATTTCCTCTTGCTATTTTCGAAAAAAACGATATACTGAGATGCAGGAGATTTTTTAAGTGCGGGAAAGATGTGGCCCCGCAAATTTAACGATCTAAGCGTAGTCGAACGCTGCATGAGTAGGAATGACGCGTCAAGTACCGGTCGGATGGGAGGTTGCCGCCGGGCGAAGGAATCTTTCCGCGGTGTCATTTCGCATCCGCATTTTTGTGCAGGAACCTCTGGGTCGGGCGCTTGCCGCCTGAATCAGAACTTCCTGAAGAATAATCTGTTACATTCGCTGCGTAAGTAAAAAATTCATCTGCTGCATCACCATATTTCAACCTCCTCCCATCATTTTGATTCGGAGGCTATTTTTATGTCTAAAAACCAATCCGCAGCCATCGCGCGTGTGCATACGCGCAGTCTCAAAAACGTCAGAACCCTTGTTGTATCCGCCGTCCTCGCCGCCATCAGCGTGGTGCTGGCCCGGCTCATCATCCCGATGCCGGACGTGTCGACGCGCTTTTCCTTAGAAGCCGTGCCGATCTTCCTGGCGGGCATGTTCTTCGGCCCCGTTCCGGGCGCACTCGTCGGCTTCTCGGCGGACCTGGTCGGCTGCCTGTTCTCGGGCTATGGATACAACCCGCTGTTCTGTGTCCCGCCGATCCTCTACGGCCTGTGCGCGGGCTTCTTCCGCCCGATGCTGGAGAAAAAGACAAATCCGCTGACCATCGGTCTGGCGTTTTTGCCTGCCATCGTCTTCGGCTCGATCCTCTATCAGAGCTGGTCTCTGGCCTTTGTCTACGGCGGCGACGCGTTCGAGGCGTTTTTCCTGACGAAGCTCGCGTCCCGCTCCATTCAGTTCGGCATCACGTTTGTGCTGGACGTTGTGATCGTCTGGCTGCTTTATAAAGCGAAGGTGTTCGCCGCGGCAAAGCTCTGGCCGCCTGTGGCTGCGGCGCAGAAGCCCTCGCGCGAGGACGGATTCTAAAGAAAGAAGTTTTTTGTTATGACGCTGGAACAAGCACTGCATTACATCCACGCTGTCTGCTGGAAGGGCAGCATTCCGGGCCTGGAGCGCATCAACGCCCTGCTCGACAAGATGGGTCATCCCGAACGCGCGTGCAAATTTGTCCACGTGGCGGGCACGAACGGCAAGGGCTCGACCTGCGCGATGCTGGCCTCGATTTTTAGAGCCGCTGGCTACAAGACGGGTCTTTACACCTCGCCCTACATCCTGCGCTTCAACGAGCGCATTCAGATCAATGGGCAGCAGATTCCGGACGAGGCCATCTGCGAGCTGACCGAGTACATCAAGCCCATGGCCGACTCGATTTTTGAGCAGCCGACGGAGTTCGAAATGGTCACGGCGCTGGGCTTTGAATACTTCAAGCGTGAAAAATGCGACATCGTCATCTGCGAGGTCGGCATGGGCGGCGAATTTGACGCGACGAACGTCATCCTGCCCCCCGAGGCGGCGATTCTTTGCAACATCGGTCTGGACCACACCGAGGTTCTGGGCGACACGCTGGAAAAGATCGCGGCCACCAAAGCCGGCATCATCAAGCCCGGCTGCGACGCCGTCATCTACCGCGAAAAGCCCTCCGTGGAGGCGGTGTTTGAAGAGCGCTGCAAAGCCGTCGGCGCGAAGCTCCACAAGGCGGACTTCGATTCCATCAAGTTAGAATCGCACGGCCTTGCGGGACAGGTCTTCTCCTGCGGCAGATTTGAGCATCTGAAGCTCCCGCTTCTCGGCGAGCACCAGCTTCATAACGCGGCGGTCGTTCTCGCGGCGGTCGACGCGCTGAAAGAAAAGGGCTGGAACCTCACGGACGAGGCCGTGCGTGAAGGCCTTGAGAGCGTGCAGTGGCCCGGCCGGTTCCAGATCGCGCGGGAAAATCCGCTTTTCATTATCGACGGCGGCCACAATCCGCAGTGCATCGAAGCGCTCGTCAAGAACATCGACGATTACCTGCAAGGAAGGCC
This sequence comes from uncultured Oscillospiraceae bacterium, assembly GCA_934661715.1. Classification (GTDB taxonomy): domain Bacteria; phylum Bacillota; class Clostridia; order Oscillospirales; family Oscillospiraceae; genus CAG-170. The sequence continues at coordinate 11,890 of CAKUJL010000014.1, forward strand.
CCTTACCATTCTCACCGGCGTTCTCGGCGACAAGGACTTCCACTGCATGTACAGTAACGTCGCGCCCTACGCCAAAGAGTTCATCACCATCACGCCCGACAATCCCCGCGCGATGCAGGCCGCGGACCTCGCCGCGTATGTCAGCCAGTTCGGAAAGCCCGCGACGGCCTGCGAGACGGTCGAAGAAGGCGTCCGGCTTGCCGTTTCCCACGCGGGAGAAAACGGCGTGGTACTGTGCTACGGCTCTTTGTACATGATCGGAGACATCGACGCCGCGCTCAAAAAGCTTTCCTGACAAAGCAAACAAAATCCCCGAAACGGAAATTTCCGCTTCGGGGATTTTTCGCGTTCATCCGGCCGTCCCGGAAGTAATTTTATCAAACAGCGACTGCATTGCTTCCACCGAGCAGCCCGCGATATGGTGCGCAGCGGCCAGCTCCGGCGTGTAGTCGGACAGGAGCATGGGCAAATAATTGTACCAGCCCGTGTCCGGGTTTTTCGTGATGAGGTTCACCGTCGGAAGAAGCGCGTAGTCCTCCACAAACGCGCCCGTTTCGTCCTTGCAGATCGTGACGCTTGCCATGCCGCCGAGCATATTCTCGGGGTCTGTCTGGTGCGACAGGAAATTTCCGAGCGAGTAGAAAACCGGTACCTCTCTGCCGCCCTCCGCCATGAGGACCCGCGCAGGCTGCACCACGTGCGGATGGCCGCCGATGATGAGATCCGCGCCGCCGTCGGCCAGCACCTGCGCCCACGTTTTTTCATACTCGTTGGGAGAAAACGTCCCCTCTTCGCCCCAGTGGGCAAAGACGATGACAAAATCGGCCGCTTCCTTCGCCCGGGTCAGATCGTCTCGCACCGCGTCGAAGTTCACGAACCGGTCGACCATCCAGCGCTTTGCCGGCAGACCGCCGTTGAGCCCGTAGGTGTAGTTGAGCATCGCGATACGGATGCCGTTTTTCTCGACCACGCGGAGCTTCTGCGCGTCCTCCTCGGAGTCGTGGATGCCCAGAAGCGTCACGCCGGGGTAGACCTCCCGCCAGTAGCGGCAGGTGTCCAGAATGCCGGTCTCGCCCTTGTCAAAGCAGTGGTTCGTCGCGCCGGTCACCACGCGAAAGCCCGCCTTCACGAGCGCGTCCGCCACATGCACCGGAGAGCCGAAGCTCGGGTAGTTGTCGTAAAGCGCGGGGTCCGTGACAAGGATCGTCTCCTGATTGATGCAGGCGATGTCGTATTCCTGCGCGACCGGCGCAATGGCCGCGTAGAACGGGGAAAAATCGTATCCGCCGTCCGGCAGCTCTGCCGACCAGTAGACCGTGTTGTGGATCAGATTATCGCCAACCGCCATCAGCGTCACGCGGGCCGGTTCCGGTTCCGGCTCTGTCGGAAGCGATTGCGCTTCTTCTGAAGCAGGTTCTTCCGCCACCGTTTCAGGCACGGCGGTCTCCGGCGCCTGTTCCGGGACAGCAGCTTCCTGCATCGTGCCTTCCGGCGAAGCCTCCGCGTTGGCCGCTCCTGTATTCCTTGCCGCCGTCCAGACCCAGCGGAAGCCAAAAAACAGCGCCGCCAGCAGCAAAACGATCAGCACGCCGCCCAGCGCCGCGCCCGAGCCGCCCTTTTTCTTTTTTGAAAATCTCCCGGCCATTTCAGGCTCCTTTCCGCTGCAAAGCACGCCGCATTTCGTCGTTTTCTCTTGTCAACTGACGCTTTGATTTTACCATAGCAGGAAAACATTCTCAACTGCTTTCTTCCGCGCAGAAAAACGCCGCCGCACCAAAACCGGTGCGGCGGCGTTTTCGGAAGGGAAGGGGAAATTACCGGATGACAAGGTCTCCGTTTTCCACATCGACCGTGATGGTCTCGCCGGGAAGGATGCTGCCCGCAAGGATCTTCTTCGCGATGAGCGTTTCGACCGTGTGCTGGATATACCGGCGCAGGGGTCTTGCACCAAACTGCGGATCATACGACGTGTCGATGATGAGCTGCTTTGCCGCGTCCGTGAGCTCGCAGCGCAGCTGCTTGTCGGCAAGACGCTTGTTGAGAGAATCGATTTGCAGGTCAATGATGCCTGTGATGTTCTCTTTCGTCAGCGGCTTATAGAAGACGATCTCGTCGAGCCGATTCAAAAATTCGGGGCGGAACGTGCGGTGCAGAAGCGCGTCGACCTGATCCTTGGCCGCCTGCGTAATTTCGCCGTCGGGGCCGATGCCGTCGAGCAGCAGCTGGCTTCCGAGATTCGAGGTCAGGATGATGATCGTGTTCTTGAAGTCCACGGTCCTGCCCTGCGAGTCGGTGATCCTGCCGTCGTCGAGAACTTGCAGAAGGACGTTAAACACATCCGGATGCGCCTTTTCGATTTCGTCAAAGAGGATGACGGAATACGGACGGCGGCGCACGGCCTCGGTCAGCTGACCGCCTTCTTCATAGCCCACGTATCCGGGAGGCGCGCCAATCAGACGCGACACGGAGAACTTCTCCATGTACTCCGACATATCGATACGAACGAGGTTCTTCTCGTCGTCAAAGAGGCTCGCCGCCAGCGTTTTGGCAAGCTCCGTTTTGCCGACGCCCGTCGGGCCCAGGAACAGGAACGAGCCAAGCGGACGGTTCGGGTCC
>CAKUJL010000015.1 GCA_934661715.1 uncultured Oscillospiraceae bacterium
GCGTCATTTCCGGCTATCCCGACGGCACGTTCCGCCCCGACGCCAGCATCACGCGTGCGGAATTTGCCAAGATCGCGGTCAGCTTCTGCAAATACGGCTCGACCACGTACTCGGGCTGCTTCTCCGACGTCAAGGCGTCCGACTGGTTCTCGACCTGCGTCGAAACGGCCAGAAATTCGAACCTCATCGCGGGTTACCCCGACGGCACCTTCCGCCCGAACAACGCCATCACCCGCGCCGAGGCCTGCACGATCGTAAACCGCACCCTTGGCCGCAAGCCCGCGAAAAACCACATGGCGATCTCCGGCCGCATCAACTGGCCCGACTGCCTCGATACCGAGTGGTTCTACGCCGACATCATGGAAGCGACGAACAGCCACGACTACCAGATGGTGGGTCTGGTCGAAGACTGGAACCGCAAGCTTCCGCAGCGCGACTGGGCGGCCTTAGAGACCGAATGGTCGCACGCCTACTCCGCACCCGGCGGCGAAGTGGGAAGATAATCTGAAGCATTCCACAAAGGGACGCCGCGCGGCGTCCCCTTCGCACACCGCGAGAAAGGAGGCGCTGTATGGTTTCGCTTTATGATTTCTGCATGGAAAACGGCAAAGGGCCGCTTCTTGCGCAGTGGAGCGGCCAGAACGCGCCCCTGACCCCGCAGACCGTCGGCCACGCCAGCCGCAGAAAGGTCTGGTGGCGCTGTGAAAACGGCCACACGTGGCAAGCCGCCGTCTGCAACCGCACCGCGGGCTACGGCTGTCCCGTCTGCGCCGGAAGGATCGCACAGCCCGGCGAAAACACGCTGGCCGACCGCTTCCCTGCCCTCGCGCAGGAGTGGGATTTTCAAAAAAACGCGCCGCTTACGCCTTCGCAGGTGATGCCCGGTTCGACGCGCCGCGTCTGGTGGCTGTGCGCAAACGGGCACAGCTGGAAAACGCGCGTTTCCGCGAGAACCTCCGCCGGAAGCGGCTGCCCGGTGTGCGCGGGAAAGCTGGTGCAGGCGGGCAAAACGGATTTATCGTCGCGCTTTCCCGTTCTCGCCGCGCAGTGGGATTTTGAGAAAAACGCCGGTGTCCGGCCGAGCGATCTGACCGCGTACTCCAACCGCCGCGTCTGGTGGCGCTGTGAAAAGGGGCACTCTTACATGGCCGCGGTCTCCGCCAGAGTCCGCACGAGCTCGGGCTGTCCCTACTGCGCCGGGCGGAAGGTCCTGCCGGGGTTCAACGATCTGGCGACGAAAAAGCCGCTCGTGGCCGCGCAGTGGGACTTTGACCTCAACGGCGATCTGACGCCGCAGTCGGTGAGCGCCGGGAGCCGGAACAAGGTCTGGTGGCGCTGTAGTCAGGGCCACCGCTGGCGGGCCGCGATCTATGCAAGAACTGCCGCCAAAGGCACCGAGTGCCCCGTCTGCGCCGGTCAGGCGAAACGAAGCGAGATAAAATAAGCGAGGCAGGGGTTTTCTCTGTCTCGTTTTTTGCGCCGAAACGCACCGCAGGCGCGGTTTTTCTTGCAAACGGCGCGCGTTTCTTTTATGATGTAGGTATCTTCAGTGGGAGGAACCGGTATGAGCGTGAGTGTGCAGGATATTCTGGCGCTGCCGTGCATGAACGGCGCGAAGGTCGTGGCGGGACACGGGGGTCTGACGAAGGTCTTATCCTCCGTCACCGTTCTGGAGTTTTCCGACGCGAACGATCTGCAAAAGGAGATTTTGTCCAACATCGACTTTTACGGCAGCGAGCTGGTCATCACCGCCTTTGCCAGCATCCCCGAAAACGTCGAGCAGCAGTGCGCGAACATCCGAAGGCTTGCCTCCGTCGGCGAGGCGGGCATGATCTTATACTACGTCGGGATTCTGATGCCGCGCGTGGACGAGGCTTTGATCAAGCTTGCAAATTCCCTCGATTTTGTGCTGATCGTGATGCCGGAAAAGCGGTGGGATCTTCGCTACAGCGAGGTCATCAGTGAGGTCATGGAGGCCATCATCAAGGACCAGTCGCAGGGCGTTTCGCTTCTGACCGACGTTCTGGCACAGATGACGCGGCTTCCCGCGCACCAGCGGACGATCGACGCCGTTTTGCGCATGGCCCGCGACCGCATCCGCACGTCGCTCATCTTACTTGACCATCAGGGCCGGGCGCTGGGACAGGCGAACTGGCCGATGTCTCTGGAGCTGAAGCCCGGCGATCTACCCGACGCAAGCGCCCTGACGCCCGTCACGCTCGAAAACCACCGGACCGTCTGGCGGTGCCCTCTGAATCAGAACGACCCGCAGTCGATGGAGCTGTGCCTTGTGAAGGACGGCAGTCCCATCAGCCGCGATCTTGCGCTGCAAACGGTGGAGCTGGTTCGTCTCGCGGTCAGCCTCTGGAGTAGCCGTCACGCGGAGGTGCAGATCTCTGAGCTGGTGCGGGCGATTTTGCTGGACGAGCCGCTTAAAATGCGGCGGCTGGCAGATTTATTTCACATTGACGTGGCCTCCATTCACTCCATGTGGGTGCTTCGCATCGAAGCGCCGGACGATATGCGGCAGCGGCAGGAGCGCGAGGCGCTGAAGATCGTGCGCGAGACGCTGTCTTATCGCTGCGATACCGTCATCGCGGACACCTACGAGGGCTATATCGTTGGCTTCATGTCCTGGCAGGGAAAGGGCGAAAGCGCAGGAAGCCTTGGGAGCGATCTCATGGGCAGACTGGAAAGCGCCAACATTCCGGGCGTTCTTGTCCGCTGCCACCGGCTTCTTCGAACCTCCGATGTCCGCCGGGCGTTTCTCATCATCAAGGACCATCTCAAGCACGCGCGGCGCATTTGGCCGGTAAGACAAAGCTATTCGCTCGAAGAGGTCGAATTTGCCCGCCAGTGCCGCAAAACGATCGACGAAGGCGACGAAGCGCTGGAGGCCGTTTTGCAGCCGCTGCGCTTTTTGCAGGAATTCAGTGAGGACGCGGAGCTTCTGCACACGCTCATCGTGTACCTTCTGGACGCCGGAAGCGGCATCACGCGCTGCGCGGAGCTTCTTTTCGTGCACAAGAACACGATCAAATACCGCATGAGCCGCATCGGCGTGTGCCTCGGGTATCCAGCAGACAAGGAGCCAGAAAAATTCAGCCTCTACCGGGCCGCCGCCATCCATCGCCTGTTGGAGCGGCCGTAATCACAATTTCAAAAAGGGCGCGGGCTGTGCTGTCACAGTCCGCGCCCTTGCTTTGTCCAAAGGGACAAAGGAGAAACGTCGATTTTCAGCCTGCCGGCCATTTACGCTGCCCCGGCAAAGTGCTTATAATATGCCATATTCTTTGACAGAGAGAAGGTTCTCCAAATGGAAAAACAAAGCTCCGGATTTGAAATCAAGCCCGAACAGCGGCAGAGCTGGACGTCCATCGCGATGGTCTGGGCGGGCGGCATGATCTGCGTGCCGTGCCTGATGATCGGCGGCGTGCTGAGCTCGGGCGGTCTGTCGATCCTCGAGATCGTGCTTTCGATCCTCATCGGCTATGGCCTGATTTGCGCGTACATGATCTTCATCGGTATGCAGGCCTGCGACACGGGTCTTCCGGTCTCCGTTATGGCCGAAGGCGCACTCGGAAAGCGGGGTGCGCGGTATGTCATCAGTACGATTCTCGCCATCGCCTGCGTCGGCTGGTTCGGCATCCAGTCCGCGACCTGCGGCAGCGCGTTTGCCTCCATGATCGCCTCCATGATGAAAAAGGCCGCTCCCAGCGAGGCGATGGTCATCGTCTGCACGATCGTCTGGGGCGTCATCATGCTCATCACGGCCTGCGCCGGGTTCAAGGGCCTCAAGTGGCTCAACTACATCGCCGTTCCGCTTCTGGTCATCGTCTGCCTCTACGGCATCATCGCCGGTATCCTCGCGCATGACGGCGGCGCAGCAATTGCAAACTCCGCCCCCACGCAGTCCGCCGGTCTGGTCTTCGGCATTTCCATGACGGTTGCCTCCTTCGCCCTCGGCGGCGTCATTTCCGCGGACTACTGCCGCTACGCCAAAAGCCGCGGCGACGTCGTCAAGTCCTCGATCGTCGGCGTGATCCCGGCGGGCCTTTTCATGCTGCTGACCGGCGCGATCATGAGTATCATCACCGGACAGTATGACATTTCCGCGATCCTTGCAAATCTCGGCGTGCCGGTTCTGGGTCTGGTCGCGCTGGTGCTGGCCACGTGGACAACGAACGTCACGAACGCCTACTCCGGCGGTCTGGCGCTGAGTAACCTCCTGGGCTTCGATGAAAGCAAGTTCAAAATTACGACCGGCATCGCGGGCGCGATCGGCACGGTGCTGGCAGCGTTTGGTTTACTTAACGCATTCCAGGGCTTTTTGTCTCTGATGTCCGGCCTCATTCCGCCGCTGGCGGGCGTTCTGATCGCGCACTACTGGATCATCTGCGGCGGCAAGCGCGAAAGCTTCCGCTTAGGCGGCAATCTCTCTGCCAGCGGTATGATCGCTTTTCTCGCCGGCGCTCTCGTCGCGTGCATCACGGGCGGCACGTTTGCAAGCTTCCCCGGTCTGGTCGCCGCGCTACCCTTCCTGAACACGCCGTTTTTTGTCGGCCCGGTCAACGGCATCGTCGTTTCTCTGGTTTTGTACGTGCTTCTGGCGAAGCTTCTGCCGGAAAAACCCTGAAAACGAATTCTCCGTGTGGGGTACGGCAATTTTGGCTGTACCCTGCACGCCATATTCTAAAAAATCAAAAAGGAGTGTTTACCTTGCGTAAAATTGGTATTCCCGAAATTGAAGACATTGCTCTGGGCGCGGCGCTTTTGGGCGCAGGCGGCGGCGGAGACCCGTATGTGGGAAAGCTCGTCGCCATCGGCGCGGTGCAGGAATGCGGCCCTGTCACGATGCTTGACCCCGACGAGGTGCCGGACGACGCGTTGATCGTTCCCATCGCCATGATGGGAGCGCCCACCGTCCTGTGCGAGAAAGCAATCGGCGGAGACGAATATAAGACCCTTTATGAAACGGTCTCGACGTTTTACGGAAAGCCCATCTACGCCTTTATGCCCATTGAAGCCGGCGGCGTCAACTCCATGCTGCCGATCGCCGCGGCGGCGCGTCTGGGGCTTCCGCTGGTCGACTGCGACGGCATGGGAAGAGCGTTCCCCGAGCTTCAGATGGTGACCTTCACCATCGGCGGCGGCTCGGCGACCCCGATGGCGCTGGTCGACGAAAAGGGCAACTCCTGCATCTTCCGCACCGTCACAAACAAGTGGACCGAAGAGCTGGCCCGCGCGGTCACAATGGCGTGCGGCGGCGCGGTGTCGGTTTCTCTTTACGCGATGGAAGGAAAATTTATGAAGCAGTACGGCGTGCGCGGCATCGTTACCCGCAGCCAGACGCTGGGCTCTGCCATTCGCAGGGTCAAGGAAGTAACGGACAAGACCCCCGAAGAAGCGTTTCTGGAGATCACCGAGGGCTATAAGCTCTTCAAGGGCAAAATCTGCGACGTGCTGCGCGAGGTGCGCAATGGCTTTAACTTCGGCAAGGTCGTCCTCGACGGCATTGGCGACGACAAGGGAAAATCCGCCTACGTAGAATTCCAGAACGAAAACCTGACCGCCGTGGTGGACGGTAATATGCTGGCCACCACGCCCGACCTCATCTGCCTTGTCGACACTGAGACCTTCACGCCGGTTCCCACGGACGCACTGAAATACGGAAAACGCGTCATGGTCGTCGGTCTGAAGTGCTTCCCGCTGTGGAGAACGAAGGAAGGGCTGGAGCTGGTCGGGCCCCGGTACTTTGGTGTGGATACAGACTACATTCCGCTCGAAGAGCGCTGCAAGGGAGGTCTTTGATCATGTATAAGCTCGGTATTGACGTAGGCGGCACCAACACGGACGCCGTTCTGATCGATGAAAATCTGCACGTCGTCGCCTCGATCAAGCAGCACACGACGGCAAATATCTACGACGGCATTCTGAACGCCGTCCGCGCGGTTCTGGAGCAGTCCGGCATTGACCGCAGGGAGATTCGGCAGGCGATGCTGGGCACGACCCAGTGCACCAACGCCATCGTGGAACGGAAAAACCTGGCGCCCATCGGCATTCTGCGCATCGGTGCCCCCGCGTCGCGCGGCATTCCCCTGATGGTCGACTGGGCGGAGGATCTCAAGAAAATCGCCGTCAAAACCGCGATCGTGGGCGGTGGCTTTGAGTATGACGGCCGGGAGCTGGCTCCCTTTGACGTAGCTGCCGCAACCGCTTTCTTTGAAGCGCTGAAAAAAGAGGGCGTGAAATCCGTCGCCATTTCGTGCGTGTTCTCCACGGTTCGAAACGATCACGAGCTGGAGGCCGCGAAGCTGTGCAAAAAAATAATGGGCGACGATGTTCATGTCTCCATTTCCAGCGAAATCGGCTCCATGGGCCTTATCGAGCGCGAGAACGCGACGATTCTGAACGCCGCGCTCTACAAGGTCGCGCAGTCCTTCACGGAAGGCTTTGCGCAGTCTCTGGCGGACGAAGGCGTCACCAACGCGCAGATCTACCTCTCGCAGAATGACGGAACGCTGATGACCATGGACTATGCCCGCCGCTATCCGATCCTCACCATCGCCTGCGGCCCCACCAACTCCATCCGCGGCGCAAGCTACTTAAGCCAGATCAAAAACGCGATTGTCATTGACGTCGGCGGCACGACGACCGACCTCGGCGTGATTCAGAACGGCTTTCCCAGAGAGTCCGGCGTCGCCGTCACCATCGGCGGCGTGCGCACGAACTTCCGCATGCCGGACGTGGTCTCCATCGGTCTTGGCGGCGGCTCCATTGTCAGAAAGCAGCCGGACGGCAGCGTAACGGTCGGCCCCGACTCGGTCGGCTATCAGATCACGGAGAAAGCCCTTTGCTTCGGCGGCGATGTCTGCACGGCGACCGATATCGCGGTGCGCCTCGGCATGACGGAGCTGGGCGATAAAGCGCTTGTAGCCGGGATTGACGAAGCGTTCGCCAAAAAGGCAATGGCAGCCATCCGCGCACTTTGTGAAGACTCCATCGACGCGATGAAAGTCTCGTCCGAGGATGTTGATGTAATTCTTGTCGGCGGCGGCTCGATCGTCCTGCCGGAAAGCCTTACCGGTGCGAAGAGCGTCACGAAGCACGAACACGGCGGCGTTGCCAACGCGATCGGTTCCGCGATCTCCAAGGTGAGCGGCACATATGAGCAGCTCATCGACTACAACGAAATTCCCCGCGACGAAGCGCTCACCAAAGCAAAAGCCGAGGCTGTCGAGCTGGCCGTTGCCGCCGGCGCCGTCCGGGAAACGGTCGAGATCGTCGACGCCGAGGACGTGCCGCTTCAGTACTATCCCGGCAATACAGCGCGGGTGAAGATCAAGGCCGCGGGTGATCTGGCGTAGGAGACCGTTTCTGAACGAGCATCCGCGGAGAATCAACCGGTGCTGGGCAGCAAAGCGCGCACAGAAAGGACAACTTCAAATCAAACGAAGGAGGGGCGAAAATCGCCCCTCCTTGCTTTTCAAATGCTTATTTTGCGACATTCTGCGCGAAGCGCATGAGGATTGCTGCGACCTCCGCTCTTGTTGCGTTGCCCTGCGAGGCAAGGGTCGTTGCGGTTCTGCCATTGATGAGGCCCGCGCCCACGGCCCAGCGCATTGCGTCGACGGCCCAGCTCGAAACGTTCGAAGCGTCCGTGTAGCCGGAAATGTCAGCGGATGCGGCCACATCGTAGCCCTTCGCCTTCGCGTAGCGATACAGCATCGCGGCAAGCTGCTCACGGGTGATCTTGCCCTCGATGTTCGTGCCGTCGGAAACGCCCGCGTTCATCGCCCACGTGCGTCCGGCCGCGTACCACGGATTTCCTGCCGTGTTCACACCGTCGAGCCGTGCCAGAATCGTGACGATCATGCCGCGCGTCGTGTCCGCGTTCGGGCTGAACGCCCAGTCGGACGTGCCGTTCATGAGGCCGTTTTCCAGCGCGTACTGGACCGCGTTGTAGTACCAGTCGCTGCGCGAAACGCCGTTGAACTTCGAAGCGTCGACGGTGACGGTGTCCTTCTTCGGCTTGTTCGGCGAGTCGATCTTGATGGTGCTGCCGGGCTTGCTCGGGTTCAGGATCTCATTGTAGCGCTTTTCCGCGGCAGTGAGCTTCTCATAGCCCTGCACCTCGGACTTCGTCTTCTCGCTCAGCGAATCGTAAGCCGCGCGGGCCGCCCGGATCGCGTCGCCGCTGTCCTTCGTAACCTCGCAGATCGCGTCGATCAGCTCATCGACCTCCGCAGCGGTCTTCGTGACCACGATGGTGGCGCAGCCGGGGGCGGAAACCACAACGGGCTTAAGGTTCGGGTTGTTGTCGATTGCCACTTTGCCGCCCTTTGTCCAGGCGTAGTACGTGCCTTCGGCGGCAAACGTCAGCGTGACCTTGCCGTCTTCACCGGTCGTCGCGGTCGCAGTGGAATTTTCGTCGATGCTCGTGCCGGAATAGACGCTCTCGCCGGAAACGGCGGCAAACGTTGTAGGAACATTAGAGCCGGTGCCCATGTCGGAGTGCGCGAGCAGGTAGGAAAGCGTCAGCTCCTCGCCGTGCGGGACGCGGAAGAGCTTCTGCGGGGTGTTCTGCGTCTCAGCGAAGAAGTGGAAGCCGCTGGTTTCATGCGTATAGAAGCTCGCATCGCTGAACATCGCCACGTCCACGAAATCGCCGTCTTTCAGAACGATCTCGTCCGCCGTCGCGCCCATGGAGCCGTCCGCCTTCATCGGGTACTGGCCGTTGACGTCATAGATCAGGTTCGCGCCGTGGTTCCAGAAGCTGGTCATATACATATGGCCCGCGCCGCCCGAAACCGTCAGCCAGTCGGATGGGACCGTCAGCCTACCCTTGCCGCACGCATCCTCGCTCAGACCGAGGCCGTAGCGCTCGAGCGCGGTGATGAACAGGTGCAGCACCGTCGGCTCTTCGACGAGCTTGCCGTTTTCGTGGTGGTTGTACGCCTCCAGACCGTACTGCGAGAGATCAAAATACGTCACCTTCAGTGGCACGTTGGCAAGCACGGTATTGCTCGTGCCGGTCTGGAACGCGTCGTCGTTGGACAGGGAGAACAGGACCTCCACGGACTTGAAGTTCTCGCGGTCGGCGTCGGTGTAGTCCTTGTGGACGGCAAGCGTGATCGTCGCTTCGCCAACGCCATACCGGAAGGTAATTGTCTGTGCGCCGATAAACTGCGGGTCAAACGTGTTAAGCTGCTTTACATCCTGCAAACTCAGCTTCACGCTTGTGTTATCGCTCCGATACGCCGTAAACTCGATGCCCGTCAGGTCAAGCTCTTCGCCCTGTTTATAGGTCGCTTTATAGCTGCCGGAGACTTCGAGCCTGTAGAAAATCGGCTCTCTGCTGTGTACGGGGCCATTTGTTCCCTGCGTCCAGTTCTTCCAGCTGGAATCCGAAGCGTTCAGCAGACTTACAGCCGTTCCGTCTTTGAACTCGTCTGCTGTTTTCTTTGCAGCCAGCTTGTCCGCGTCCGTTCCGAGCGGATCATCGGTACGATTCAGATTTGAGAGAGAAACGCCTCGGATTTTAGGAAGTTCTTTGCTTGTATCGAAGACTTCGCAGTTTTCAGCAGTAACATCAGCGCTTGTATCAAGATAAAGGATTGCACCAATACCGTTATCCGCACCGCATCCCTCAAGGAAGTAGTTGTTTGAAATGGTATTGTTGATATTTAACGATTTGAACCTACCAACAATACCGCCACAGCTGGCATTTTCATCAGTCGCCGTTACTGTTCCGTAAAAACAGTTGTCTTGGATATATGATGTGTCCCACGCCTGAATTTGGCTGGGTTCACCGCCAAGAATACCACCAACACAGTCCGCTCCGGTAATCGTGCCGCTTACATAGCAATTTTGAATTGTTGCACCCGGCGTATTTGGAGCCGAGTCCGCCGTATATCCGCCGCCTGCGATACCGCCGACATACTTGCCAGTCGAAGTGACAGTGCCGAGGAACGCAGAGTTTGTAATCGTGTAAGGCCCCATGCTTTGGCCTTTCTGCCCGACCAGTCCGCCAACGAAATTGGAACCAACCACATCCGCATAGCTGACGCAGTCAGTAATTGTTCCGTTGAACAGACCGCCAAAAGAGCCGATATTACCGGCGGCTTCTGTGCCGATCGTTACGCCCTTTTCCACAACACAGCTGCGGATATTAACAACGTTTCCGCCGGAAGCAAAGCCGCCGAGGAAACCGCCCTTTTCTATAACAGAACCGGACTTGATGGTTACATTGATAATATCGATTGTGTCCGGGCAGCCAGGTGCATAGCTGCCGCCGGTGCCGACATTATAATTTCCATCATCACCATAATCGACAGCATAATCACTGACCAGGGCAAAATTTTTTAAGTGCGGCGCTTTGATAGAAAGATTCTGGACGGTAGCTTCGCGGACAAATTTGAACAATGGCTGATCTGTGTTTTCAGCATAAGTCAGCGTATGATTGCCGCCATCCAATGTGCCGGAAAAAACATTCCAGCCCTTGCCCTTTGTGCCAGCGTCGCCGGTACCGATGGATTTCCAATTTTCATCAAGTGCAATGTCTTTTGTGAAAATCAGATAGGTGTCAGCGAAATCATATCCACCTTCGACATAAGCGCGCAATTTCTCCAAATCCGCCTGACTGGAAAGCTCCCAGGGGGAGGTCTGTGTGCCGGCACCGGTAAACTTGATTGTGTCAGGGCGGCTGGAGCTGTCTTTGTCAATATATACGTATACCGGAACGCTTGTTGTTTTGTTGAAGTTTCTAAATTCGCCAAGATAATTGAACGATACGCGGCAATACCATGCCTGTCCACCGATTGCGTAATCCGTGCTGGGCTTATAGCTCGGCAACGAGGTTGGCACGCTGTCATTCAGCGGGCCCCAGTTATAATGGACCCGTATCGTTCCATCTTCGATCAATTTTGCAAAATGCGGTTCGTATGTAACAGCTACTGTAAGCGGAGTTACATCCGTATCACCCTTCTCATAATAAAAGCCTTTTTTGTTTTCTCCAAATAAGTCTGCTTTATCCTGCGGAAGGTCGGGGATCTCCATGCTCCATGAAATGGAATCAATTGGGTCATCATACACAATCACATGTGCGAAGGCTGACGAAGTTTTGCTGTCACCATTGGAAGCGATACAATAGTAGTACCGTTCTTCAACGGTATCTGTTGCGGGAGAATATGCAGTGCTGGTCGCACCATCAACCATCGTGCCGCCTTTCGTGCTGTTTGTTGTGTTGAAGTACCACTGATATGTGACAGCGCCATTTGCATTTGCAAATACATGCAGCGGCTTTACATACGCTTCGCCGTCACCGACAATGTATTCCTGCACTTTCTGTGTGGGCTGCTCAATGAAAACCGGCGCAGCCTGATCAGCAGCCTTATGGAAGACGACCGTGTATGTGCCATCCGCATAGTTTTCACCTTCCCGATGAACAACTATCGTCGCTGTCGTCTTGGCATCTGTCAAATTGACGGGGAACGCTTTACCGGACTCAGCTGGCGCACCATTTACAGTGATTGTATCGCCTGATTTCACAGTAGGCGTCAAAGTCGCTGTCTCCGCATTATGGCTCACATAAACGTCCAAATGCCCGGTGGTATAGTCGGCGTCACTGAGCAGCGAACCGTCTGTGGTCAAACCTGTAAGCTGAATTTGCCGTTTGATGTTAATGATATAATCATCAGACAACGGCTTGTCTTTTGCCAGCTGCAAGCTCGTATCATTGATATATAATTTGAGCTTTTGTGCGCCGTTTATGTTGATGGTTCCTGTTGTTTTTCCATCAAGAAGGCCTTTTACGTTCACACTCTTGTAGGTTGTTCCGTCCGTACTAACTTCTGAATACCATTGCAGATTGCCCGAAGCAGATGCGTATGCCATGCGGCCATAAAGTGTCGTGGCGCTATCCGGAACGGTAATCGGGTATTCCTTTGTTCCGCTGGCGTAATGCAGAAGGTCTGTGGAAGCTTCCGACAGACCAAGCTGAATACTCTCGGGAACGGGCCTGTTTTCCTCAACGTGTACCATACACGCCGCTGGTGCAGCACCATCTTTAGGTACTGTATAAATCAAATAGTCTCCCGTTTCATCAAACGTTGCTGTAATTTTTCCTGTTGCGGGTGTAGTAGCTATTTTTGTTCCAGTTTCCGCACCTGCTTTTTTGTAATAAACATCCCGACTTTTTGCAGCAGAGACCTTTTTTACCGGGGCAAGATTTGGTTTGCTATTATTAAATGTATTTGCGCAAAGTGTAAACTCTTGCCCTTTATACGCCGTAATACGGGCATCGTTTGCAAATAGCATTGTTTTTTGTGTACTGTTTGAAAAAAAGTCGGCTTTGGATTCATAGTTCTGAACAACATACAAATGAGAATTACTTGCGATTACTGCATTACCAGAGCCTACTTTTATGTTAGTTGAAAAGCTCGTTGGTGCCTGTTTATATCTATCAAGCAGCAAAAAGCTACTTTCAACGTTCCAGATTTTTTTGGCTGTGGCCATTCCTTTGGCAGCACTGCTGGTTTCAAAGTCTTTTAATCCACCCGGTGCGTACAGCTTATGCGCGCAATACAGCATATCATAGGCAGTAAGTTTCCCATCGCCGTCTACATCAGAAACTTGTACTGCTTTCGCTGCCATCTCTGTTCCATCTTTTGCTTTAGCAAAATCATAAGCTCCTTCTTTGTTTTGCAAAGCGATTGTCAAATATGCTGTTAGTGATTCAGGGGCATCTGCCGCCAATGCTCTCGGCTGGGATACTGCTACAAATCCCAATGCCATGATAAGAGCAATAAAACCTGTTAGAAGTTTTTTCATTTTATCCTCCGAACAGGGGGCGGCTTCGCCGCCCCCCATCTTGTTCACTAATTACGAAATATCTTCTGCGCTGTAGAAGTAAGTGCCAAGGTCAACGTAAATTACGGTGCCGGAGGGCAGAGAAGTAATCGCAACGTTGCTCAGGTAAGAATTGGAGAAAGTTGGATTCGCTGTCGCTGCATCCGCAGTTGTATCCGTGCCGATCACAAAGCCTTCGCCGGAGAGCCACCATGTACCATCACCGTTGTCTCCTCCGTCGAACATAAGCTCCCGATTGTCAATATTGTGGATGTAACCACCAGGAGCGCCTGTTTTCGGATTGGCATCCCAGCCGCCCTGAAGCGTGTGATTGGTAGAGAGTGCCGCAGCCGCAACAACATCCAACACAGAGATAGTTCCATACATGGCGTGGCCAGTCGGCTCGGAATAGACGGCTTTGCATGCAGCCAGAGAAACACCGTTCAGTGTAGAAAGGTTTACCTGCACCGTGCTGTTCGTAGTGAACAAGTCACTGCCATTTGCCGGCGTCCATGTGTATACATCGTCCTGATTATAGCTGTAGTTGTAGGTGAACTTGACTGTAACAGTGTCGCTTGTGGTGATGTTGGTAGCGAATGTGCTGACGCTCAAGCTGAGCACCATCACGAGTGCCAATGCGAGGGACAGAATCTTTTTCATAAAAATACTCTCCTTATGTTTTTCGCATAATTGTGAATAGACGGACTATGATATCACCGGATCAATCGCCCCCGGCGTTATCAACAAAACAAAAAATCCGCCGATCTCCCTTTGGAAATCAGCGGCGCGGGCGGTCTCACCGCCCTGTGCAACGTGAAATCGCTCACCGCTGCAGATACACGATCGCTCCTCGCGAGTAATACAGGTCTTCTGACTTGCGATAGGGAGCGCAAAGGCTCCTGCGGCCACGTTCTGTCTTCTCACAGGTCTTCCCTGCAATGACGGACTTTCGTCCCAGCGAAAAAATCGCCTCAAACGTGGTCTCACGCGCACAGCACCGTTTCGTGTCGGCAAAAACTGCCTTCTTCCTTGCCTATCCTGCCCGAGGGCTTTGCGGACGCGGCATGTATTACGGTATCCGATATGAACTTGTCAGAGCTTATCGTCCGCAGCACCCTGCGGACGCACGAAGGGCCGGCCCTTCGCCTTTTCTGCCATTGTACACCATTTCCCCCGCGATTGCAACCACCACTTCTTCCAGTTTTTCCGCCGAATTTTTGTGAAATCAGACGGCTTTATGGTATAAAAGCTATATAAAGGCATCGTTTTCCGGGATATAAATCTGAGAGAAACTTCCGTATTGCCCCGAAGATTTCAATCGCCGCGCAGCGGCACATCCACTTCTTCCCTCTTCACTATTACCTATTACTTCCCAAAATCCCGCACGCCGGAAGCCGGAATCAGTGAAGAGTGAAGAGTGAAAAAGTAAAAAGTAAAATCCCGCATACTTTCGTATGCGGGATTTTGGTGCCGGTGGCCGGACTCGAACCGGCACGCCATCGCTGGCGGTGGATTTTGAGTCCACTACGTCTACCAATTC
>CAKUJL010000016.1 GCA_934661715.1 uncultured Oscillospiraceae bacterium
TATCCACGTCAAGGACGGTCCGGAAAACATGATCGGCTGCACGCTGCTCGGTGAGGGCTGCGGCAGATTCTCCGATGTGATGTCGCTTTTGTCGCAGCTGGATTACAGCAGCTGGTTCATTTCGGAAAACTATTATCTCGCTCCGCCGATTTCCGACCACGACACCTTTGACGACGCGGCCAGAAAGGATCTGGCCACGCTTCGCAAATTCGGAAACAATTAAAAAGAGTACCCCCTATCCTCCAGTGCGTTCCGGCAGCCCAGCAGCCTGCCGGAGCGCACGATTTTATTTCCGGTCAACGCGCAGAAAAGTCCGCAGGGTTTCCTGCGGACTTTTCGGATCGAATGGGCGGGGTTACTTCTTCTGTGCAATTGCTTCCTTTGCGGCGTTTGCGATATCCTTGGGGGTCATGTGCATGAGCTCGAGGAGCTCGGGGACCTGGCCGACCTCGCCGAAGCGGTTCTGGATGCCGATGCGGCGGAACGGAACCTGGCAGGCGCGGTCGCACAGAACGTCCGCAACAGCCGTGCCGAGGCCGCCGGTGACGGAGTGATTTTCCGCCGTGACAATCGCGCCGGTTTCCTTCGCGCAGGCCTCGATGGTGTCTGCGTCGATGGGCTTGATCGTGAAAATGTCGACGACGCGGGCGGAAATGCCCTCTTCCTTTAAGAGCTCGGCTGCCTTGAAGCAGTTGTCGATCATGACAGCACCCTCGGCAATCAGCGTCACGTCGCTGCCATCCTGCAAAATGTTGGCCTTGCCCAGCTCAAAGGTAGAGCCGTCTTCGTAGATCTTGTTGTTGGTGGTGCGCTCGGCGCGGATGTAGTAGACGCCGAAGTTCTCGGCCGCATTCTTGACGGCCCAGCGCATGGACGTGCTGTCCGCGGGCTCCATGATGACGGCGCCGACCATCGGACGCATGAGGGCGATGTCCTCGAGCGCGTGGTGCGTGCCGCCGTTTTCACCGGGCGAGATGCCGGGCGCGGAGGCGACGATTTTGACGTTGTTCTGCGCGTAAGCACAGGAAATGTAGTTCTGGTCGCACATTCTGCGCGAGGCAAACACGGCGAACGAGTGCGCAAACGGAATCATGCCCACAGCCGACATACCGGCTGCGATGCTCGAAAGCGACTGCTCGCAGATACCGATGTCAATATACCGCTCGGGGAACTCCTTCTGGAAGTCACCGCCGAAAATGCAGTTGCCGAGGTCGGCCTCCAGATCGACAATTCTCGGATCGTTCTTTGCCAGCTCGATCGTCGTGTCGCGGTAGGCTCTGGTCGGCGCAATATCCTGAATCTTTTCTTTACATACCTTAACCATCTGCGTTCTCCCTCTTCTCACTGTAAAGCTGCAAGCTCTGCACGCATGGCCGCAAGCGCCTCATCCGCACCGGCAAACGCGGGGCCGCGCATCGCATGGTTGGACGGAACGGCTTCCTTCGCCGGCCAGCCCTTGCCCTTGATGGTGCGCAGGTTGATGAAGCCGGGCTTGTCGGACGCCTTGCACTGCTCGATGGCGTCGTTGATGGCGTCAACGTCGTGGCCGTCCACGTCCAGCGCGAACCAGCCGAAGTCCTCTGCCTTCTGGCGCATGTCGCCGAGGGCGGAAATGTCGTCGGTGAAGCCGTCGAGCTCCTGCTTGTTGTTGTCGAGCATGACGATGAAGTTCTTCACGCCCTTGTTGGGGGCGATAAGCATCGTCTCCCAGACCTGCCCTTCCTGGGCCTCGCCGTCGCCGATGATGGCGTAGACCATGTTGTCCTTGCCCTGAAGCTTCAGGCCCAGCGCCATGCCGAGTGCGCACGAAACGCCCTGACCCAGAGAGCCGGTGGACATGTCGATGCCGGGGGTCTTGTTCTTGTCGGCGTGGCTGGGAAGCCGGGTGCCGAGCTCGTTGATCGTCAGAAGCTCCTCACGCGGGAAGAAGCCTTCGATGGCAAGCGCCGCGTAAAGCGCCGGACCGCAGTGGCCCTTGGACAGGACGAGATAGTCTCTTCCGTCCCACTTGGGGTTCTTCGGATCATATTTCATCTGCTTGCCGTACAGAACGGCCAGCGCGTCCGCAATGGAAAGGACGCCGCCGACATGGCCGAAGCCATGCTGATACATCATATTGAGCGACTCGATACGAATGTCAAGCGCCAGTTTTTTCAGTTCGTTCAACTTTATTCTCTCCTATCTCTTCTCATTTAGAAGCTCTGCCGCGGTCTGGGCAATACCTTCCGCATCGAGCTTGCAATAGTGAATCAGATCGGCATTCTGGCCCGCGTAGACGTATTCCATCGGAACGCCGTGGCGCAGAACGAGGGCCGGGGCCTTTTCCGCGCAGAACTCTGCAACCGCGGAGCCGAGGCCGCCGTTTACGAAGTGCTCTTCCACGGTCATGATTTTTCCGGTCTTCTCCGCCGCCATTCTGACAAGCGCCTCGTCCAGCGGGAACACGGTCGGCATGGCGATGACCATGGGATCGAAGCCCTGCTGCACAAGCTGCTCTGCCGCCTCGAGAACGTTCGAGAGAATCTCGCCCGCGGCGATGAGCGCGATGTCCTTGCCGTCGCGCACGAGCTTGCCCTTGCCGATTTCAAAGTCCTCGTCGTCAAAAATCTTCGCAATCGGGGCTGTGCGCACGCGAAGATACACGGGGCCTTCATACCGGAGCATCGCCCGCATCGCGCCTTTGAGCTGGCTTGCGTCGCACGGCGCAAGAACCGGCACATTGGGAATCAGGCGCACAAGCGCCATATCCTCGAGACCGAAGTGTGTGGGGCCGAGATCCGCGTAGTTAAAGCCGCAGTTTCTGCCGATGACCTTGACGTTCTGGTGCATATAGCCCAGATCGATTTTGAACATTTCAAACGGACGGGCCGTTGCAAACGGCGCCGGTGCGCAGAAGACAGGCGTCTTTCCCGTCGTGGCAAGGCCGGACGATACGCTCATCGCGCCCTGCTCCATGATGCCGCACTCGTAATAGCGGTCGGGGTGCGCCTTGATGAACGGGCCCATGCCGGTTCTCGGTGCGCTGTCGGTCGAAATTACACAGATTGTTTCGTTCTTTTCCGCTTCCTCGGCGGTAACCTCGCCAATGATTGCCTTGGCGTCCATCATTTCGTATTTCATGCCTTTACCTCCGCGAGCGCCTTGTCGAGCTCCTGCATTGCCTCGTTGTAGTCGGCTTCGTTGTAGGCCCAGTGGTGGCAGCTGGCCTTGCCCGCGACCTTCGAGAAGCCGCAGCCCTTGAGGGTGTTGGCGACGATGACGCTGGGCTTGCCCTTTTCAAAGGGAACGGAATCGAGCGCTTCGACGATCTGGCCCATGTCGTTGCCGTCAATGACGCGCGTGGCCCAGCCGAAGCCCGCAAAGTGCTCGGCGACGGGCTCGAAGCTCATGACGTCCTTCGTGTTGCCGCTGATCTGAAGACCGTTGTGGTCGACGATGACGCACAGGTTGTCAAGGCCATAGTGCGCCGCAACTGCCGCGCCTTCCCAGTTTGAGCCCTCCGCGAGCTCGCCGTCGCCGGTGATGACGAACACGCGCGACGGAAGCTTGTCCTGCCGCTTGCCGAGCGCCATGCCGCAGCCGAGCAGAATTCCGTGGCCGAGCGAGCCGGTGTTTGCCTCGATGCCCGGCAGCAGGTGCATGCAGGGATGGCCCGCGATGATGCTCTTGAAAGAGCCGAAGGTATCGAGCACCGAACGGTCAAAATAGCCCATCTCCGCCATCACCGCGTACTGCGCCATTGCCTTGTGTCCGGCGGACAGCAGGAAAATGTCGCGCTCCGGCATCTTGGGGTTCTTCGGATCGACGTGCAGCGTGTGGAAATAGAGCGCCGTCACGATGTCCATGCAGGAAAACGCCGGGCCCAGATGGCCGCCGCCCTCTGCCTTGATCATCCGCAAAACGTTTTTCCGGCCCTGGATGGCGTGCATTTTGAGTTCTCTGATATCATTTACAGCCATAGCTTTACCTCTTACGTTTTCAGATCTTACTTGAACTGCTCTTCTTCAAACTCCGCAAAGCTCTTCGCGCCGTTCTTGATGCGCTCGACGCGGAATTCGGGAAGACCCTGGCCCCACTCGGTTGCGAGGAAGACGTCGATCATTTCGTTCGCCATGCGAAGCGAGGTGGTCGTTGCGCCGAGGGCGATGATGTTGGCGTTATTGACGATTCGGCTGTCTCTTGCAATGTAGTAGCTGTCGCAGAACGCGCAGCGGGCGCCCTTGTTCTTGTTGGTCGCCATGCTGATGCCGATGCCGGTGCCGCACATGACGACGCCGAAGTCGGCGCGGCCGGAGGTAACCTCCTGGGCGACGTTTCTGCCGACATACATGTAGGGAATCGCGTTCTGCATGTCCTGCGTGCCGACGTCGATGACCTCGTGACCCATTTCTTCCAGATGCTTCTTTACGCCTTCTCTGAGCTCCCATCCGCCGGGATCGACACCAAATGCAATTTTCATATGTAAGTTCCTCCTAAAATTATAATCTTTCCTGATACATCGAAGCGATCATCTCTGCGTCCACGGGGCAAAGTGCCTTCGTGAGCAGCCGCTGCTTGGTATCAACAATATTCTTTGTAAAGGGCGCGATGTCCTCCGCCGTCATGCCGACCTCGGTCATAGTGCGCAGGTGCATGATTTTATCGAGCATCTGCTCGAGCTCTGCAAGGACCTTGTCCTCGTCTCCCGTAAAGCCGGCCTTCTGCACGCAGCCGGAGATGATTGCCTTGAGCTCGCGGAAGCGCGGCTGCGTGGGGCAGATCCGGTCGTAGAGCTTCAGAACCGGCAGCAGGAACTGGTAGACGGACTCGCCGTGCGCCATATGGAATTTTTCCGCCGGGGGATAGGCCATCGCGTGCACGAGATTCGCGCCGTTCGCCGTCAGGGACATGTTGCCCATGCAGCTGGCGATCAGGAACTTGCGGCACAGCGGCACGCGGGCTTCGACGCCGTTGTTGTAGAGCTCTGCCTGGCACTCGAGGTTCGTGCGGATGGCGCTGGCCGCGATGGCAAGGCCGAACTCGTTGACCACATCCTCCGCGTACAGATACGCCTCGACCGCGTGGCTCAGCGCGTCCATGGACGAGAGGAAGAAAATTTTGAACGGGAGCTTTTCAATGAGCTCGGGAATCAGCACCGCGTGATTGACGCCCGCGCCGACGATGGCGGACTTCAGGCCGGTCGACTGCATGAAGTAGATGCCGCCGGAGGAAATTTCCGCGCCGGTTCCGCAGGTGGTGGGGATGTTGATGAGCTCGTGGGAGGCGGTGTTGGGCTCCTTTTTGTCCAGCAGGTGCGCAAACGGATACGCGCCGTCGATGACGAGGGCCTTGGCCGTGTCCATGACGCTGCCGCCGCCGATGGCGATCATACGGCGATAGCTCTTTTCCGCGAGCGACTGGAGCATCCGGTCGATGGCCGGCTCCGAGGGCTCTCCGGTCTCAAAATCGTCGCGCACCATCGTCTGGCACGGAAGCTGCATGGGCCGGATGTAGTTTTCGAAAATGACCTTTTCGGTGAAAATCAGGTCGCTTTCATCGAGTCCGAATTCGTCTGCAAAGGCGCGGACGGTTTCAAAAAAGTGAATGTCGGGATTGACGCTGAACAGCTTCATGCTTACCCTTCCTTTCCGTCATCCAGCCGGATGACGCACTTGACGCAGTTCTCCTTGTCGTCGAGCGCCGTGCAGAACGCCTGCGCGGACTGTTCGAAGGGGAACTCGTTTGTTACGATGTCCATCGCCTTGAGCCGTCCTGTGGAGATGGCCTGAATGGCGACGGGATAGGTGTTGTTGTACCGGAACACCGCGCGGACCTCCGCTTCCTTCTTATAGAGGTTGCGGAAGCTGAACGGGACTTCCTTCAAAATGTTGCCGACCATGACGATCGTACCGCCGCGCTTGACAATGTGGCTGGTCTGCTCGGCCGTGACCGGTGCGCCCGCGGTCTCAAAGACTACGTCGGTGCCGGCGCCGTCTGTCAGGCGCATGATCTCTTCGATCGCGTTTTTCTCGCGGGAGTTGACAACGTCGGTCGCGCCGATTTCCAGCGCCTTTTTGAGGTGGCTTTCAAAGAGGTCGCACACAATGATGCGCGACGCGCCCCAGGCCTTCGCCGCCAGCAGCGTGCACATGCCGATGCAGCCGCCGCCGAGAATGGTCACGGTCTTGCCGACGCTCACGCGGCCTCTCTGCACGGCGTGGATGCCGACGGAAAGCGGTTCGACGAGCGCACCTTCCGTGAAGCTCATGTTGTCCGGCAGCTTATAGGTCTTGTGCGCCGCGTGGCTGATATACCGGCGCATGCAGCCGTTTACGGGCGGCGTCGCCATAAACACGACGTCGGGGCAGAGGTTGTACCGGCCGCTCTCGCAGAACTCGCACTTGCCGCACGGCACGCCGGGCTCAACCGCGACGCGGTCTCCCACCTTCAGGTGCTTGACGTTTGCGCCGGTCTCATACACGACGCCCGCGCACTCGTGGCCCAGAATGAACGGCAGAGAGTCCGGGAAAATGGAGAACGCCTTGCCGTCGAAAAAGCCCATGTCGGAGCCGCAGATGCCGATGCGCTTGACCTCAATGCCGACCTCGTCCGGCCCGACGACGGGCATTTCGACGTCCTGAAGTTCAAATTTTCGCACATCGGTCATAACCATTGCCTGGTTTTTCATTCGCTTGCCTCCTTGCTCAAATCCAGCGGGACGTTGGGGTCTCCGTTGGGATGAATGACGACCTTGAGGGTCGATTTGTCTGTCTTGTTGGTATCGAGCGCCAGGAAATAATCGTCGAGGTCAAAGGTGTGCGTGACAAGCGTCGAAACATTGCACTTGCCGCTTGCCATGTACTCCACCGCACGCGGGAAGTTGTTGACCTGGCAGCTGACGCCGATGTAGCTCTGGTTGTTGAAATGCAGATCGTTGAGGAACTTCGCGGGGTCTTCGATCTGGATGCCGCTGTGATAGCTGCCGTACTGGATGAACCGGCCGCCCTTTTTGAGGAACTTGAGCAGGCTCTGCACCATCGGCCAGGAGCCGGAGGTGTCGATGATCACATCGACGCCGTCGGGGCAAAGCTCGCGGATTTTCGCTTCGTGCACCGAGTAATCATGCCGGTCGGCCAGAATCGTCGGCACGCCGTAGCCTGCCAGCGTATCGAGCCGCGACTGCACCAGACCCACGGCGTAGGAATGAATCGCACTCGAGTTGTGGCACAGCTGCGCGAGAATCATGCCGTGCGGGCCCATGCCGCTGACGAGCACGCGCTCGCCGGGCTGTAAATTTGCGCGGTCAAAGCACTCCATCGCGCAGGCGACGGGCTCTGTGACGCTGGCCTCGTCGAAAGTCAGATTGTCCGGAACGCGGACGACATTTTTGGCGATCATGCTCATATACTGCGCAAAGCCGCCGTTTTTATTGTGGCCGTAGGAGCCGAAGTGCTCACACAGAAGGGGCTTGCCGTTTTTGCAGTACCAGCACTCGCCGCACGGAACCGCGTTGTCCGCCGTCACGCGTTCGCCGAGCTCCAGACCCTGCACGTTCTTGCCCTTTTCCACGATATAGCCCGCAAACTCATGGCCTGTGATGACCGGGTATTTTGCCAGCGTTCCGCCGCCGCCCACGGTGTCGTGGTTGATCTCCGCCCATTTGCAGATGCCGCAGGCCATCACCTTGATGATCACCTCGTCGTCGCCGCAGGTGGGATAGGGAACCATGCGCACCGACGCATTCGGCCGTCCCGCTTTTTCATGATAGAGTGCTTTCATCATTCTCATATGTGTCATCCTCGTTTTCATTTATTCCGTTGTCTGCATCGCTATAATCACTATTCGATCATTTACAATCTAATTATAATCACTTAGCGTCAAAACGTCAACTGTTTCCCCGCGGCTTTTCCCTCTGTATTCCGCCGAAAGTTGGTCTTTATTTTTGTTGATATTATACAGTTTTCAAGCCTCTTCCCGCGGACGTCTCCCGCGCAGGCCCGATTTTGCGTGCCGGGCGGAACGCGCATTGCTTCGCGCCTTCTTTTCCCGTTGTGATCGATATATGATCAAAGCCAATCAGCCCCCTGTTTACGATCTCCGGCAAAAACCTCGTAGAGTTTCGCGCCCGCAGGCGCGAAATAAAATAGAAATCCATTTTATCCGGCGGCGGCCTTCGACCGGACAGGACAGCCGTTAGCGGTTTTACCGCTTACGGCTGTCGCGTACCCCTTGCGGGTAAAAATTCCTATCGCCTCGCAAGTGTGGAATTTTTGCCCCAACGGGGCAAAAATTATGCGCGCAGTCGAGGCGCAGTCCCTTCTGTCAAGAAAGCGTCAGCTTTTTTGACAGTCTGAGAAAAGCCGGCAGCAAAGCTGCCGGTTTTCTTTTTGTGCGCCGCTGTTTTGGAGGAACAACTACGAATTGGCTTCCTTTTTGCCACTGAGCTGCAGGACCACCGCCATCGCCGCGCCGCCGAGCGCGAGGCCGAGCATCATCACATACACCGCGCTGTAGCCGCTGCGCTCAAACAGGAGCCCGGAAACATAGGGGCCGACATAGGCGCTGATCAGAACGGCAAGGTTCGCCAGCCCCAGATTCATGCTGTAATACGCCGCGCCGTAGGTGGATTTGATAAAGCCCGTCGAGCACACCGGAGACGCGCCGAAGCTGAGTCCCAGCAGCAAAAACGCCGGAACCAGCAGCCACGGCAGCACCGCGCTGCACGCAAGCATCAGCGTCGCCGAGCCCAGCACGCAGACCGTCGGCACAACGAGAAGCGTTTTTCTTCCCAGCCGGTCGTAGACCGTGCCGAAGATGAGACGACCCGCGCCGTTGCAGACGGAAACGAGTCCGGCGAACATCGCCGCAGCGCCCGCCGTATAGCCGAGACTCTGCGCAATGGGAGACGCGTGGCCGGAAAGGGCCATGCCGACGCTTGCCATCAGAACCGTCCAGCAGGCATACAGCCAGAAGCTTCTCTGCCGCAGCATCTGCTTCGGCTCCATGTCGCGCCCGGCAGCTGCTGTCTTCGCCTTTGCGGCCTGCGGCAGAAGCGCCGCCTCTTCCTGCGTCGGGCAGCGGACCAGCTGGGCGCAGACCGCGTAAATCACCAGCGCCAGAACGCCAAGCGCCCGGAACGTCGTCCGCCAGCCGAAGCGCTCAATGCCGAGATTGGAAAGCGGGCCGAACACTGCCGCGGAAAAGCCGTAGCTCATGAGCAGAAATCCCGAAATCGTCGTCGGGATATGCGGGAACCACAAAACAACCGTCGATAAAACCGCGTTATACACCATGCCCGCCGCAGCGCCGAACAAGACGCCGTAGCCCACATACAGCTGCCACAGGCTCTTTGTCGCCGACGCCAGCAGCATTCCGCCGAGCGCAAAAAGCGCAGCCAGCCGGATGATTTTCCTGCGCGGAAGCTTTTTTGAAAGGTACGCCGCGCCGACGCCGGCCAGCGTATTGCAGGCAACCGTCAGCGTATACGTAAACGACGTCTGCGACCGCAGCCAACCGAATTCCGCCTCCAGCGGCGTCACAAACACCGACCAGCCGTATAAAATACCCGCCATCAAAAGCAGCAGCAGATCCGCCAGCAGCATTCCATAGCGGAAGCGATCCACGCGTTTTTTCTCGTTCTGCATCGTATCCAACTCCTCTGTCTTTCTTCTATGATACTAACTGTATCTTGTAATCTTAGTTTTGTCAATATCAATCACAAAGTAATCTTTGAATCCGTGAATTTTGCGCGGTTGCAATCAAATTGCGATAGTGCCAGCGATTTTCGCCCCTTTGGCTTCCGTTGGCGGGCAAAATTTTCGTTAAAATCGAAAAAAATGATCAAAGAATCACGGAATTCCGTTGACAAGGATTTGAAAAACGCTTATGATATAGGTAATGACACTGGTTTTTACCAAGAGGGGAATTTTTGGCGATGAATATTGATGAACGCAGACAGGTTATCCTGAATTATCTGATGGAGCACGAAAGTGCTTCTGTTAACAGCATTATTTCGCTTCTGGACGAGTCTCCGGCGACCATCCGGCGCGATCTGACATTTCTGGAGGCCAACGGCGTAATTGTTCGCAGTCGCGGCTACGCAAAATATAATCAGCCTGCAATCGTCAGCAATATTCACATCACCGACGGAAAGCTGGCCGTCGCGAAGGCCGCCGTTCAGCTCATTCCAAAGGGCGCGACGATCTTCATGGACTCCGGCGCGTCGGCCGTTGCGCTGGCGCAGCAGCTGACAGACCGCGAGGATTTGCAGATCATCACAAACTCCCTTTCCGTGGCAAATGTTCTGTGCGCCGGAAAGCCGAGCGTGTATATGACGGGCGGGTCTCTGGAGGGACGGCAGGAATGTCTCGTCGGCTCAGATGCCGAGCACTATATCCAGTCCATCCGCGTGCCGCTGCTGTTTCTCACGACGACCGGCATCCGCAAGGAGCAAGGACTTGTCTGCGTGACGCCGGCGCAGGCTACCTTAAAGCACATCATGGTCAAATCCGCCGAGCGCGTGGTGGTTCTGGCCGACGCGCAGAAGCTTGCGACAGACTCTATCCGCCTGTTTGCGACGTTCGACGAAATTGACACGCTCATCATCGACGAGCCGGTTGACGACGCAGCGTTTTTGCAGCTTCTGGCCCAGAAGCGCGTCGAGCTCATCGTCGCCAATCAGTACCTGTAAAACACATAAAAAGGCCCGTGGGAAGAGTGATCTTCCCACGGGCCTTGCCTTTTTGAAGGCTAAAACGGATTATAAAACCGGCTTCCCATCGCTGCGACGTCCAG
Organism: uncultured Oscillospiraceae bacterium; assembly: GCA_934661715.1. Taxonomy (GTDB): domain Bacteria; phylum Bacillota; class Clostridia; order Oscillospirales; family Oscillospiraceae; genus CAG-170. The sequence continues at coordinate 10,774 of CAKUJL010000016.1, forward strand.
GATGGAGACCGCCAGGAGCGCGGCGCAGAGGGTCATGGAGGCGATATCCACCGCGGTGAAGCGCCGGGCCATGTACCAGGTGCGCTTTTTGTTCTTGCCGAAGCTGCGAAGCTCCATCGCGTTGGAGATGACCTCGATGCGGTCCATGCTCGACAAAATCAGCGGGATCAGGATCGCCGAGGCCGCCTTGAGCCGCCTGACGAGCGAGACCTTCTTGCTCATCTCGACGCCGCGTGCCTGCTGCGACTGGGCGATGTCGTGATACTCGCGCTGAATGTCCGGGATGTAGCGAAGCGCCAGCGCGACGGAATACGAAATTTTGTAGCTCACGCCGATGCGGTTGAGAGACGCGGCAAACTCGCTCGGGTTCGTCGTGGAGACAAACAGAATGACCATCGGGATCGCCGCCAGATACTTGAGCACCAGATTGAGGTGATAAAACAGCTGCTCCTTCGTGACCACATACGGCCCCGCGATGGTGAAGAGCACCGTCTTTGAGCCGTAGAGCGTCACGCCGTGCTGCGGGGAAAAGACGAAGACCATGATGTTGTTGAGCAGCATAAAAACCGCCGTCATGCCCAGCATGAACGAGACGTCCTTGAGTTTGATCTTTGATAGGTAAAACAGGAAAAACGACACGACCGGCATCAAGGCCAGAAGCCGCGTGTCATACGTGACCATCGACGCAAACGACCACAAAAGCAGGCACACGAGCTTCGTCGCGCCCGTCAGACGGTGGATGGGCGAGGGACGGTCGATGTAGTTAAACAGATTCGTCATTTCCGCGCACCTCCCGGTCGTAGTCAATAAAGCGCCGGACAAACATTCTGGGGTCTTCGATGTCGCACAGAAGCGCCAGATCGTACAGGCTCGTCTTTTTGAGACTGGCCTGCCGGATGATGGTCTCGTCCGTCAGAATCTGTGCGGGCGAAGCGTCGGCGATCACGCAGCCGTCGGAAAAGACGACCGACCGGCGGCAGTACTCCAGCATCAGGTGCATGTCGTGCGTGATCATCACGACCGTCACGCCGCGCCGGTTGAGCTCCCGCAGAAAGTCCATGATCTCCGTATAGTGCCGGAAATCCTGCCCCGCGGTGGGCTCGTCGAGGATGATGAGCTCGGGGTCCAGCGCCAGAATCGACGCGATGGTCACGCGCTTTTTCTGCCCGAAGCTCAAAGCCGACACCGGCCACCTGCGGAACGGGAAAAGCCCGCAAATGCGAAGCGCCGACTCCACATGTTCGCGCGTTTCGTCTTCTCCCACACCGCGCGAGACAAGACCCAGCGCGACCTCGTCGAATATCTGCACCTTGCAGAGCATCTGGTTGGGGTTCTGCATCACATAGCCGATGTGGTCGGCCCGCTCTTTGATAGACAGCTGCATGAGGTCCCGGCCATCAAACGTGAGCGTTCCCTCCTGCTGCTGTTCAAAGCCGCAGACGACCTTGGAAAATGTCGATTTGCCCGCGCCGTTCGTGCCGACGATGGAGAGCATTTCGCCCTTGCGGACCGTCACGGACACGTCGCGCAGGGCCTTTTTGCCGTTGGGATAGGAAAAGCTGATGTGCGACGCCTCCAATAACGCAGGCGCTTCGGGCGGGTCCTTTGCAGGCGGGGTGTTGGTCATCCATGTTCTGACCTGCTGCTTCTGCGCCGCCGATAATTGGAGCGTGCGCAGGCTCGCTGGCTTCATGTCCGCCGTAATTTCCACGCCCGCGTGATGAAGCGCGGCCAGATACAAAGGCTCCCGGATGCCGTGCTCACGAAGAAGCTTCGACGAAAGCAGCTCATCGGGCGGAAGGTCTGCGGCGATCTCTCCCGCGCACATCAAAATGACCCGGTCAACACTTCGGTGCAGTACGTCCTCCAACCGGTGCTCGATGATGATGACCGTCGCGCCGGTTTTTTCGCGAATTTCGTCGATGAGCTCGATGGCCTGCTTGCCCGTCGCGGGGTCAAGGTTTGCCAGCGGCTCGTCAAAGAGCAGGATCGGCACATTGTCCACCATCACACCGGCCAGACACACGCGCTGCTTCTGTCCGCCGGAGAGTTCGTTCGGCGCGTGCAGAAGATGCTCCTCCACGCCGGTCTCCTGCGCCGCGCGGAAAACCCGCTCGTGAAGCGCGGGCTCTTCCACGCAGTCGTTTTCCAGCGCGAAGGCGATATCCTCGGCAACCGTCAGCCCGACAAACTGCCCGTCGGCGTCCTGCAAAACGGTGCCGACCATTTTGGAAATGTCAAAGAGGCTGAGCGTCTTCGTCTCCCGGCCCATGATCTCGAGGCTTCCCTGCTGTTCGCCGCGGTAGGAAAACGGAATGAGGCCGTTCAGGCAGTGCGCAAGCGTGCTTTTGCCGCAGCCCGACGGGCCGCAGATGAGAAGCTTCTCGCCTTCGTAGACGGTGAGGTCAATGTGGTGCAGCGTCGGTTTTTTCTGCGCGTTATACTGCCACGAAAAGTCGCGGAAACGGATGACGGGCTTTTTCTCGGGCGTGTGCAAGGCGGGTTCCCTCCCTTTTACAAAGCCGAAGCCGGCATCTCGCCGGCTCCGGCTTTTTTCTGTGATATGGACTTACTTTTCTTCCTCTAAGCTGCCCTTCTTGGGCTTGGCCGCGGCATAGGCCAGGCACAGCAGCGTGCCGATGATGGCGGTGGTCACGGCGTTGGAGATACCGGAGACGAGGCCCTGCGCGAAGAGCTTTTCGACCGGCTCCTGATAGATCAGGATGTCGAGCACGGGCGCAACGCCGCCCCAGCAGACGATGTGGCAGATGACCTGCGTGAGGTTGAAGCGAAGAATTTCCTTCTTGCCGCACACGCCGTCAGTCAGCGGCATTTTCATGCAGCAAAGGCCCATCAGAAGGCCAAATACGCCTGACGCGATGACCCAGCTCCACCAGATGCCCCAGCCGTAGCTGAAGTCGACGAGCGCATGGCCGATGAGGCCGATGAGAAGGCCGGCAATGGGGCCGAACACCGCCGCCAGGAAGCCGAGCACGCCATACTGGATGGTGATGCTGGTGTTGGGCACGGGGCTCGGGATGGCAATGAAGCGGCCGCAGACAAAGAACAGCGCCGCGCCGATGCCAATGGCCACGATGGTCTTGACAGAGAATTTCTTGTTCATGAT
>CAKUJL010000017.1 GCA_934661715.1 uncultured Oscillospiraceae bacterium
GCGCATAGGCGTCTTTTCTCTGCCGCTGCCGCAGAGACTCGATGAGGATCTCCATCTCGCTCTCGGCCTCGGCCTTCTCCGCCTCGGACAGCAGCATCCGCGTCTTGATATACATCAAATGCGAGGCCATCGCGATAAACTCGCTTGCGACCTCCATGTCCATCCGCTTCTGCTCGTCGAGCCACGCCAGATACTGCTCCAGAATCGAGCTGATGCGGATATCCTGAATTTCAATTTTATTTTTGCTCAGCAGCAGCAAAATGACGTCCAGCGGCCCGTCGAAATCCTCGAGCGACTGCCGGTCATGCACCACGCTTTGCAGATGGTATTGCGGCTCGTCCATGCAAAGCCTCCAAAACAGTAGTCAAAAAATCGCGCTCGGCAGCGTATAGCCCCACACGCTTAAATTCCCGATCAGCGTCAAAAGCCAGTTTCGCATTACGTTCAAGGGCGCGTCGATCAGTCCCGTCACAAGTAAAAGCATCAAAAGCCCCATGCCGTATCTCTCATACCGCATGAGCTTCCAATACGCCCGGTCAGACAGCAGCGAAAACAAAACCTTCGACCCGTCGAGCGGCGGCACCGGAAAGACGTTGAAAACCGCAAGGCCCGCGCTGATGATCTCCACGTAAATAAGAAACTGCACCAGCACCGTAAAAACCACGCTGCTTCCGAACCGGTCGGTCAAAAACACCACGAACCCCAGCAAAACCGCCGCAACATACGCCAATAAAACGTTCGAAACCGGCCCGGCCAGCGCCGTCAGCGCCATGTCCCGCTTGGGATGCCGGAACTTCCGCATATCCACCGGCACCGGCTTTGCCCAGCCGAACCGGAAAATTGCCATCATCACAAGGCCCGGAAGGTCGACGTGCTTCAGAGGATTGAGTGTCAGCCGCCCTGCTCTTTTTGCCGTGTCGTCTCCAAGCTTGTAGGCTGCCAAGCCGTGGCACGTCTCGTGAAACGTAATACACAGCAGCGACGCCGCCACCAGAACCGCCGTCTGCCACACGCCGTCAAATTGCAGCTGCGCCAGCCACGCCCGAAACGCGCTCATAAAATCCCTCCAAAGCTGAAAAACTCAATAGTTCTTAATAGTATACCACAGATTTCAGCCCTACGCAACCGCAGCGTATCCTGCGCCAACCTCTGTAGGGGCGGACGATCGAGCCGCCCTCTTGCGCCGCAATTCTCTATCCCTACCGCAGCATAAGAAAAACGCGGCAAAGCCGCGTTTTTCCGATTCTTTATCCAAGCTCTCCCGCCGCCTTGAGAACAAACGACAAAAGCTGTTCGCGCCCGTCGCCCTTCTCCGCGGAAAACGGAATGACCGCGACCTCTTCCGGAAGGCTCAAAGTCTGCCGGATGCAGGCAAGGTTCGGTTCCATTTCGCTCTTTTTGAGCTTGTCGAGCTTGTTTGCCACCACGACGAAGGGCTTTCCCGATTGCAGGAAAAAGTCCGCCATCGTCACATCGTTTGCCGTCGGCTTGTGCCGGGCATCGACGATCATCACGCCGTAGTCGAGCGTCCCTTCCGCGCGGAAATACGCCTCCATGAGCTTACCCCAGCGCTCTTTTTCCTGCGCCGAGACCTTCGCGTAGCCGTAGCCCGGCAGGTCGACAAGATAGAGCTTTTTGTCGATGCAGAAGAAGTTGATGTGCGTCGTCTTGCCCGGGGCCTGTCCGACTCTGGCAAAATTTTTGCGCAGCAGGAGCTTGTTGATCACCGACGATTTTCCGACGTTGGACTTTCCGGCGAAGGCGATCTGCACAAGACCGTCCTTCGGGCAGTCTGCAACCGACGTTACCGAGCGGATAAACTCCGCGTTATGAAGATTCATCCGCCCACCTCACTGCTGCAAGGCCGGCTTGCGGCGGGTCTTCGTCTGCGGCACCGGCATCGCGGGAAGCTGCGGCTGCGCGTCCAGCGCACTTTCCTCCTGCAAAGGCAGCGGGTCGAGCGCCGCGGCCAGCACGCTGTCGACATGAGACGCCGTGATAAACTGTAAGGCATTGCGGACCGTCTGGTCGATCTCCGCGAGGTCCTTTTCATTTGCCGCCGGAATGATCACGGTCTTCACCCCGTGCCGCAGCGCCGCCATCGTCTTTTCCTTGAGTCCGCCGATCGGAAGCACGCGTCCGCGGATCGAAATTTCACCCGTCATCGCGATATCGCGCCGCACCGGCCGTCCGGTCAGCGCCGAGACGATCGCCGTGCAGATCGTAATGCCCGCCGACGGGCCGTCCTTCGGCACCGCGCCTTCGGGGAAATGGACGTGAATGTCCTTCTTCTTGTAAAAATCAGGCTCCAGCCCGAGCTCCTTGTCCCGCGAGCGGATATAGCTCATCGCGGCAAACACGGACTCCTTCATCACATCGCCGAGATTTCCCGTCAGCTCGAGCTTTCCCGTGCCGTCGACAACGTTGACCTCGACCTCGAGCGTCGTGCCGCCCACGCTTGTCCACGCAAGCCCCGTCACAAGACCCACCTGGTCGCTCTGCGGCATCTCGTCGGGCAGGAATTTCCGCGTGCCGAGGAATGTTTCAAGATTCGCGCCCGTGATCGTCAGCTTCTTCGGCGCGTCCTCCTCCACAAAGCGCATCGCGCACTTGCGGCACAGCGCGGCCAGCTCCCGCTCGAGCGTTCTCACGCCCGATTCTCTCGTGTAGCAGGCGATGATCTCGCGAATGGCGTCGTCCGACACCCGCACGCGCGATTTTGCGATGCCGTGCTTGGAAAGCTGCTTGGGAAGCAGATGCTTTTTCGCGATCTGAAGCTTCTCCTCGTCCGTATACGAGCCGAGCTCGATGACCTCCATGCGGTCAAGAAGCGCCCGCGGAATCGTATCGAGCGTGTTGGCCGTCGTGATGAACATGCAGCCGCTCAAATCGAACGGAATTTCAATGAAATGGTCGCGGAAGGCGTGGTTCTGCGCCGAGTCCAGCACCTCCAGCAGCGCCGACGCGGGGTCTCCCTTGTAGTCGCTTCCGAGCTTGTCGATCTCGTCTAACAGCAGCACCGGGTTCATGCTCCCCGCCTGCGTCACGCCGGTGATGATGCGTCCGGGCATCGCGCCGACGTAGGTCTTGCGGTGGCCGCGAATTTCGGCCTCATCGCGCACGCCGCCGAGCGAGATTCTGGCAAGCTTGCGGTTGAGCGCCCGCGCGATGGAAATGGCGATCGACGTCTTGCCCACGCCCGGAGGCCCCACCAGACAAAGGATCTGGCACGGAAGGCTCGGCGCCAGCTGCCGCACGGCAATGGTCTCAAGAATTCTCGTTTTGACCTGCTCGAGTCCAAAATGATCCTCGTTCAGAATTTTTTCGGCCAGGCGCACGTCGAGCCGCTCGCGCGTCTTTTTCTTCCACGGAAGATCCAGCACCGCGTCGAGATAGTTCCGGATGACGGTCGCGTCGGCAGAGCTCTGCTGCTGCTTTGCAAGGCGCGTGGTCTCCTTGAGAAGCTTGGCGCGGATATCCTCCGGGAACTGCAAAAAGCGGATTCTCCTGGCGTATTCCTCCGCGTCCGACTCCTCGCTCCCCTCGCCGAGCTCCTCCTGAATGACGTGCATCTGCTCGCGCAGATAATAGTCTCTCTGGTTCTTGTTGACGTTTTCCTGCACCTTCTCGGAGATCTCGTTTTCGAGCTCCAGAATGTCCAGCTCGCGCGCCAGCAGCTTCACCGCCAGCTCGAGCCGCTTCGCCGGGTTCAGCTCGCGCAGAATCGTCTGCTTTTCCGGATACGGAATGGAGCTGTTCTGGCCGATGTAGTCGGCGACAAAGCCGGGCTCGTCCGACGAGAGGACCTGCAAAAGCCCCTCCTGCATATTCTTCGCCGCCGCCAGCTCGACAAACTGCTCATACGACGTATGCGCCTGCCGCAAAAGCGCCTGCACGCGCGGAAGATTCTTGTTGACCTCCGGCTCTTCGAGCTCTTCGACCCGCGCAAACAGGAAGGGGTCTGACTGGATGCAGTCGACCAGCTCCGCGCGGTATTTGCCCTCGACCAGAATGCGCATATTGTCGCCCGGCATCCGCAGAATCTGCTTGACGATCGCGACCGTACCGATGGGGTACAGATCGTCCTTCTTGGGGTCGTCCAGACTCAGCCGCTTCTGCAGCGTGAGGAAAATGCGCTGATCTGTGCGCATCGCCTCCTCCACCGCCTTGGCCGACTTACTCCGTCCGACGTCAAAATGCGTCACAATGCCCGGAAAAATCACCATTCCGCGCAGAGGCATCACCGGCATGCAGACCGGACGCTTGTATTCACTCATATTCGTACACTCCCTTTCTCTGGGGCATATCTGAAAGAATCTGTATATTTGAATTTGCACAAAAGGGGGAAGCTGCCTGCGTCCCCCTTTTCTGCGAGGGCCTGCCTCGCACACACCGCCCCAAGGAGCGGCACCATTTTTATAACGTAACGCCCGCGTTCTTGATCGGCTGCCGCGGATGAGAAGCGTCTCTCGTCACCTGCGGCTCTGCGCCGTTTTTCACGCAGTCTTCGGTAATGAGCACGCTCTTGATGGAAAGATCGGACGGAATTTTGTACATCACATCCGTCATCACCGACTCCATGATCGCGCGAAGGCCGCGTGCGCCGATCTGCCGTTCAATGGCCTTCTCGGCGATCGCCTCCAGTGCGCCCTGCTCAAAGCTTAAGGACACCTGATCGTATTCCAGCAGCTTGTGATACTGCTTGCAAAGCGCGTTCTTGGGCTCTGTCAGAATCCGCACCAGATCCTCTTTTTTGAGGCTCTGCAAAGACGTGATGACCGGAAGACGGCCCACGAGCTCGGGGATGATGCCGAACTTCAGAAGGTCGTGCGGCTGCACAAGCTCAAAGAGCTTGCCCACGTCGCGCTTGTTTTTGCTCTGCAATTCGCTGCCGAAGCCGAGAGACGACTTGTCCGTGCGGTGCTCGATGATCTTGTCGAGTCCGTCGAACGCGCCGCCGCAGATAAACAGGATGTTCGTCGTGTCGATCTGGATGAACTCCTGCTGCGGGTGCTTGCGGCCGCCCTGCGGGGGAACGTTCGCGACCGTGCCCTCGAGAATTTTGAGCAGCGCCTGCTGCACGCCCTCGCCCGACACATCGCGCGTGATGGACGTGTTTTCGGACTTTCTCGCGATCTTGTCCATTTCGTCGATGTAGATGATGCCGCGCTCGGCCAGCTCCACATCAAAGTCCGCCGCCTGCAAAAGCCGCAGCAGAATATTTTCCACATCCTCGCCCACATATCCGGCCTCGGTCAGCGTCGTTGCGTCCGCAATGGCAAACGGAACGTTCAGAATCTTCGCCAGCGTCTGGGCAAAAAGCGTCTTGCCGGAACCGGTCGGGCCGATCATCAGAATGTTGCTCTTCTGAAGCTCCACGTCGGTCTCCTGCGAGAAGTAGATGCGTTTATAATGATTGTAAACCGCCACGGACAGAGCGACCTTTGCCTCGTCCTGTCCGATGATATAGCGGTCCATATACGTTTTAATCTCCTGCGGCGTCGGGAGGGTATCGGGAAGCTCTAAGTCCTGAGGGCCTCCGTTTTTCATTTCGTCGCGCAGGATACTCGAGCACAGATCGATGCACTCGTTGCAGATGTAAACATTCGGGCCGGCAATAATCCGGTTGACCTGTTCCTGCCGCTTGCCGCAGAACGAGCAGCGGATGGAATCTCTTGCCATGGGCCTTCTCCTTTAATCATTCATTTTCGCTCAAAAGCGAAACCAATCGGGGAAACCTTCTGGCAAGGAAGGAAACGCCCTCCCTTGCCAGATTTTTCATTATCTCTGATAAATCACCTTGTCGATGAGGCCGTATTCCTTCGCTTCCTCGGCGGTGAGGAAATTGTCACGCTCAGTGTCGGCGCAGATGGTCTCATAGGGCTTTCCGGTGTTGGAGGCCAGAATCTCGTTGAGACGCTGCTTGATCTTCAGCATCCGGTTGACGTGGATCTGCATGTCGGTCGTCTGACCCTGCGTGCCGCCGAGCGGCTGGTGGATCATGATCTCGGCGTTGGGAAGCGCGATACGCTTGCCCTTCGTGCCGGAAGACAGCAGGAACGCGCCCATCGACGCGGCCATGCCGACGCAGATGGTGGAAACATCACACTTGATGTACTGCATGGTGTCATAGATCGCCATGCCGTCGGTAACGCTTCCGCCGGGGCTGTTGATGTAGAACTGGATATCCTTATCCGGGTCCTGCGCCTCGAGATACAGCATCTGCGCGACGACCAGAGACGCCGTCGTGCTGTTGACCTCTTCAGACAGCATAATGATACGGTCGTTGAGAAGACGCGAAAAAATATCGTAAGACCGCTCGCCGCGGCTCGTCTGCTCGACGACATAGGGAACCAAACTCATAAAATTGCTCCTTTCTTCGGATGTAACATTCTAACCATCCGACGAAGGATTTATTCCTTCTCGGAGGTCTCGGCTTCTTCCTTCTTCTCTTCCGCAGGAGCGACGGCAACAGCGCTGTCGGTGATGATCTTGGAAGCCTTGCGGCCCATGAGGTCGGACTTGACGGCCACGGTGTCCACAGCGGCCTTGACCTTGTCCAGCTCCATCTGGTACTGCTCGGCCAGCTTTTTGAGCTCTTCTTCGATCTCTTCGTCGGTGACCTCGAGGTTCTCGGCGTGGGCAATTTCGCTCAGCAAAATGTCATTGCGGACGGTCTGCTCTGCCATCGGGCGCATGGAGGCGCGAAGGCCGTTCATATCGCCGCCGATCATCTTGGCGTAGTCTTCCATCTTCATGCCCTGCGACTGTAACTGATAGGCAAACTGCTCGAGCTGACGGTCGACCTGCTCGTCGATCATGCAGGCGGGAATATTGCAGGTCATGTTGGCCGCGGCCAGCTGCACGGCGGAAGCTTCGAACGCACGCTCGTTATTCTCTTCGCGGGACTTCATAAACCGGGCGCGGATGTCGTCCTTCAGCGCGTCCAGCGTGTCAAACTCGGAGACGTCCTTTGCGAACTCGTCGTCGAGCTCGGGCTTGATGGACTCCTTGACCTCGTGGACCTTGCACTTGAAGACGGCGGGCTTGCCGGCCAGCTCCTTGGCGCTGTAGTCTTCGGGGAAGGTGACGTTCACGTCGCGCTCTTCGCCGGCGACAGCGCCCACCAGCGCCTCTTCAAAGCCGGGGATGAACGAACCGGAGCCGAGCGTGAGGGAGTAGTCCTCCGCCTTACCGCCCTGGAACGCCTTACCGTCGACAAAGCCTTCAAAGTCGATGACGACGGTGTCGCCGTTTGCCGCCGCGCGGTCGACGGTCTCGATTCTCGCGTTGCGCTCTGCCATGCGGCCAAGCTCTGCGTCGACTTCGCTGTCTTCGACCTTCACTTCGCGCTTGGGGACCTCAAGGCCCTTGTACTGGCCAAGGGTGACCTCGGGATAGAGCTCGGTTTCGATCGTCAGAACGACGCCGCCCTCTGCGGGGGTGTCCATGTTGGAAACGGAGGGCGTACCGACGGCCTTGAGCTCCTGCTCGACGATGGCCTTGGTGTAGATCTCCGGGAAGATTTCGTTCACGGCGTCCTCATAGAAAACGGTCGCGCCGTACATGCTCTCAACCATCTTGCGCGGGGCCTTGCCCTTGCGGAAGCCGGGAAGCATGATGTCCTTTCTGCACTTGGCATACGCCTTGTTCAGGGCATCTTCAAACTCCGCCTTCTCGATCTCGAGGACAATTTTGGCCTTGCCGTTTTCTTTTTCTACGCTCTTAACATTCATGTTGGTTTTCCTCCTATACGGTGCGGTCCGCTCAGACCGTCATTCACCACTTTATTATTGAATCCGCTCTATTCTATCAGAGTTTTGCCGAGATTTCCACTGTTTTTTATATTTTCTTTTCAATCGAGGATTTTTTGCGGAATGAAGTTTACATAATCAGCCGACAGCAGCCGGAATTCGCACCCGTCGACGCTTCCCTGAATGGCAAGGCGCATCGACTCCGCGTGCAGGTGCCCGTAAAAGCAGCGCTTCACGCCATACCGGGAAAGCAGCTCCAGAATCTCCGGGCACTCATAGCCCCGGTAGCGCGGCGGATAATGGAGAAAACAGAGCTTTTCGCTTTCCCCCGCCGCCTTGAGACTGGCCTCCAGCCTTCCCAGCTCTCGCCGGAAAATTTTCTCGTCGTGCGTGCCCTCCTGCTCCTGCTCGTAAAACCACCCGCGCGTGCCGCACAGGGCCGTGTCCCCGTAATAATAGCAGTTGTTGTTCAGGAGGAACATATCGTCCCAGCCGTGCGCCGCGCAGAACTTATAGAACTTTGCCGCCGTGGTCCACCAGTAGTCGTGGTTTCCCTTGAGGATGATCTTCCGGCCCGGAATTTCGTGGATGAAGGCAAAATCCTTTTCCGCCTGCTCAATGCCAAGAGCCCAGCTGAGGTCTCCCAGCAGCACCGTCGTGTCTTCCGGCGAGATGACCGACAAGCCGTCTCGCAGCTTGTCCATATACCCCTCCCAGCGGCCGCCGAACACGTCCATCGGCTTATACGCGCCAAGGCACAGATGCAGATCTCCGATGGCGTACAGGCTCATGCGCGCAGAAACTCCGTCACGACCTGCGCCATTTCATCCGTTCCCGTCACGTCCATAAACCGAACCGTCTTTCCCGCGAGACCTGCCAGAGGCGCGGGCGCGGTCTTTCCGGTTTTCTCCGCCAGCTGCGAAATGATGCCCGTTCCCGGCGCAAATTCCGTCTCGCCCAAGGCTTCCAGAACGCTCCTGCAGAACTTGAAGGGGCTTGCCGTCGACACAACGACGAGCGGCCGTTTTACATCCGTCTTTTCGCGATAGTGCTCCGCCACATTCCACGCGACCGCCGTGTGCGTATCCAGAAGATACTGCTTTTCGGCAAAGAGCTTCGCGATCGTCTTCTTCGTTCCTTCGTCGTCACAGAACCCGCAGGCAAACTCCGCGGCAATTTTCTGCGCCGTCTTCGGCTTCACGGTGTATTTTCCGTGCGCGGCCAGCTGGTTCATGTAGTCCGCCACGCCCTGTCCCGCGCCTTCCATCAGGGCCAGCAACCGCTCCAAGTTCGACGAAATGAGAATGTCCATCGAAGGCGACGCCGTCTGATAAAACGGCCGGTTCCGGTCATACGTGCCGGTCGAGAGGAAGTCCGTCAGAACGTTATTCGCGTTCGACGCGCACACCAGCGTTCCCACCGGAAGGCCCATTCGCTTTGCGTAGTACCCCGCGAGAATGTTGCCGAAGTTTCCCGTCGGAACGCAGAAATCGAGCTTGTCTCCAAGCGCGATCTTCCCCGCGTGAAGCAGCTCGCAGTACGCCGAGATATAATACACGATCTGCGGCAGGACGCGGCCCCAGTTGATGGAGTTCGCCGAAGACAGGAAATAGCCTCTTCCCGCCAGCTCTTCGCGCAGCACGGGGTCGGAGAAAATGCGCTTGACACCGCTCTGCGCGTCGTCAAAATTCCCCTTCACCGCGCACACGCCGACGTTTTCGCCCTCCTGGCTCACCATCTGTAATTTCTGAATATCCGACACGCCGCCGTCGGGATAGAACACGAGAATCTTCGTGCGCTCTACATCGCGGAAGCCCTCGAGCGCGGCCTTGCCGGTGTCGCCGGAGGTGGCGACCAGAATGCAGACCGTTTTTTCTTCGCCTGTCTTCTTTAAGCTCGCCGTTAAAAGATACGGCAGCATCTGAAGCGCCATATCCTTGAACGCGCACGTCGGCCCGTGCCAGAGCTCCATAATATAGCGGTTCTCTCCCAAATCCTTCACAGGAGCCGCCTTCACATCGTCAAACTTCGCTGCCCCATACGCCTTTTCGGCAAAGTCGAGGAGCTCTTCCTCCGAAAACTCGTCCAGATACAGCTTCATGATCTTCGCCGCCCGCTCGGGATAAGAGCGCTTCGAGAGCGCCGCGATATCCTCCAGCGTGATCTGCGGAATTTCCCTCGGCAAAAACAGACCGCCGTCGCGGCTGAGTCCCTGCACGATGGCCTGCGCCGCCGTCAGCTCGATATCGGGATTTCTTGTACTTACATAGTGCATTGTTTCACAACCTTTAAGAAAGACTCGCTGAAAATATTCTTCATGCTGTCCTCCGACAGCCCTTTTTCCTCTAAAAATGCCGCCAAGGCCGCGTAGCTGTCCACGCCCACGAAGCCCTCCGGCAGCACGCCGCAGCCGTCCAGATCGCCGCCCAGCGCGATATGTCCTTCGCCGCCAAGCTCCAGAAAATGCGCGATATGCCGCCAGACATCGTCCAGCGTGACCGCCCCATCATCGCGCAGAAACGCCCCATAGAGGTTCAGCCCCGCCGTGCCGCCAAGTGCGCAAAGCGCCCTGAACTGCTCGTCCGTCAGATTCCGCACGTGACGGCAGATGGCGCGGGAATTGGAGTGGCTCGCGACGAACGGCTTTTCCGTGATATCGCAAAGATCCCAGAACGCCTTTTCCGAAATGTGGCTCACATCTAAAATAATACCCAGCTTCTGCGCCCGGCGCACAAATTCGCGGCCCCTTTGCGTCAGTCCGCCGCCCGTTACGATGCTGCCCGTGAGCGCGTTTTCCGCGTTCCAGCACGGCGCGATCATCCGCACGCCCTGCGCATACGCTTCTTCCAGCTTTCCGGGGTCGCACAAAATGGCCTCCGCGCCCTCGATCGACAAGAACGCGCCGCATTTTCCGTCCCGGACAGCCCTCCGCGCATCGGCTTCATTCGAGCACCGCACGATACGCTCTGCGTTTTCGTCCAGCTCCCGGTTAAAATACGCCAGCGCCTTTTCATAATGGCCTTCAAAGCTGTCGTCCTTCGGCAGCCACACCGTGCAGAACGCGTAAAACTGCACATAGCCGGAAAGCGCCTCCGCCCTCCGGAGCGACACGTGCCCGCTGTTTCGCGTCAAATGCTCGCCCTTTCGCCAGAGCTCCATCGGCGTGTCGCAGTGCCCGTCAACAACCGTAACCTTCTTCATCGAACGCACCCTCCATCAGCCGGACGCCGGGACATTTCGTCTCGAGCCCCTCCGGCGCATAAATTTCCACAACATCAAAGCGCGGCTGAAGCTCGGTCTCGTGTTCCTCCAGCCACAAAGCCGCAGACGCACTGAGCCTTTCCCGCTTTCGCTTATCGACAAATTCCCGCGCCGCGCCGAATTTTGCGCTTTTGCGCAGCTTGACCTCGGCAAAGACGAGAAATTCCGCGTTTTTCGCGATGATATCGATCTCTCCGTACCGGCAGCGATAATTCCGCTCGACGATCTCAAAGCCCTTCCGCTCCAGACACCGCGCCGCGATCTCCTCGCCCCACGGCCCGAGCCGCGTCTTATTCTCCATAAAATTTTTTGAGAAACGTCCGCCGGTGGATTTCGCACGGGCCGAATTCCTGAAGGGCCGCATAGTGCCGCTTCGTGCCGTAGCCCTTGTGCACAGCGAAACCGTACTGCGGATACGTTTCGTCGAGCTCTTCCATGAGCCGATCTCTTGTGACTTTTGCCAGAATCGACGCCGCCGCGATAGAAGCGGACAGGCTGTCTCCCTTGACGATCGTCCGGACCGGCAGGCCAAAATCCTTCGCCCGGTTTCCGTCAATGAGCGCAAGGTCTGGCTTAACCCGTAAGCCGTCCAGCGCCCGCTGCATGGCAAGAAACGTCGCCTGCAAAATATTGATCTCGTCAATTTCCTTCTCCGACGCCATCGCAATGCTGTAGCTCACGGCCTGCTCGGTAATGATGTCAAAGAGCTCTCTTCTTTTTTTATCCGTCAGCTTTTTCGAGTCGTTGAGCCCGTCAATGATAAGCCCCTTCGGCAGAATCACCGCCGCCGCGCACACCGGGCCCGCCAGAGGCCCCCTGCCCGCCTCGTCCACGCCGCAAACGGCTGTAAAGCCTTCCGCGAACGCCTCATTTTCATACAGCCAAAGATCCTTCGGTTCTTCCTTCATCCCAGCTCCTCCGGCTTTTCCAGCGTAAATTTTCCGAGCTTGCAGCTTCTGTACTCGTCCAGCAGCACCTTTGCCATGCGCTCCGTGTCGACTTCGCCGCCGGAGATGAGAAAGCCGCGCTTTTTCCCCGCCGCCTGTAAAAGCTCCCAGCCGTCAATTTCCGCGGGAATTTCGATCTTATACCGCTCGGTAAGCGCCGCCGGATATTCCCGCGCCAGAAGCTCCATCAGATGGCAGCCCAGCGTCTCGGTGTCCAGAATATCTTCCTTCACCGCGCCGGTGTAGGCAAGGCGCAGGCCGACCTCGGGGTCGTCAAACTTCGGCCACAAAATGCCCGGCGTGTCCAGAAGCAGAAGCCCGCCGTCCACATTCACCCACTGCTTGCCGCGCGTGACGCCGGGGCGGTTTTCCGCCTTTGCGCCCTTTCTGCCCGCGATCTGGTTGATAAATGTCGATTTTCCGACGTTCGGAATGCCCACGACCATGAGCTTGAGCGGCCGCCCGACCTGCCCTTTTTCGGCATATCTCTGAAGCTTTTCGGAAAGCAACTGCCGCACCGCGGGCGCGAAGGTGTTGATGCCCTTCCGCGACTTGCAGTCCGTGCGGATGACGGCCATGCCCTGATTCTTAAAGTACGTGCTCCACCGGTTTACCAGATCGCTGTCCGCCATGTCGATGCGGTTGAGGATCACCATCCGCGGCTTTTTCCCGCAGATCGCGTCAATGTCGGGGTTCCGGCTGGAGATTGGGATGCGGGCATCTAAAATCTCGCACACCGCGTCGACCAGCTTCAAGTCCTCTTCCATCATCCGGCGGGTCTTGGTCATGTGACCGGGGTACCACTGGATGTTCATTTTGTTTTCTTCCATCTTACGATACCGCGCCGATACGGCCAAAATCCCGGCCGCCGACGATCGTTCCTTCTTCATTGGTCTGCCGTCCCGGAATGAGCACGAGCAGCACCCGGCCCAGAATCCGCGACTGCTCCACGCACCCGAGCGGCGCGTAGCGGCTGTCGTTGGAGTGGTTGCGGTTGTCGCCCATGACAAAAGCACTCCCCTCCGGCACCGTCACGGGATAATCAAGTCCCATGCCGATTTCCCGGTAGCTCCGGTACGTGGGCTCGAAAATATAGTCCTCCTCGATCGCCTCGCCGTTGACATACACGATGCCCAGATCAAAGTCAATATCCACAACGTCGCCGCCCGTCGCAATCACGCGCTTGACAAGCGGCCCGGCAAAGCCCGCCTCCTCCGGCGGGTCGAGCACGACAATGTCGCCCCTGCCTACATTCCGGTACAGGAAATTGCTCTCGAGCACCAGATAGTCGTGGTTTACAAACGTCGGATACATCGAGCTTCCGTCCACGCCGTTGAGCCGGAAGAAAAACACGAATATCACCGTGATGCACGCGAGAATATACACAAGGTCGTGCAGAATCGTAAACGTCTCATAGCGCTTTTCGCGGCGCTGCAAGCGTTCTTCCTCCTGCTTTGCCGCATCCGCCTGCGCCCGCTCTTCGGGCGAAAGCTCCTGCTGCGTCTGCTCCAAAGGCGCGTCCTGCGCCGGTCTTTTTTCTTCAAAATCCATAGCAATTACCTCACACGCGTAATCAAGGATATTATAGCAAATCCGCCGCCGGAAAGAAAGTGGATATTTTGAAAACTGCCGGAGAATAGAAAAAGAAGAGCCAAGCGGCTCTTCTTTTCGGGTTTGATGTTACACTCTTTCCTTGACCTTTGCGGCCTTGCCCAGACGATCGCGCAGATAGTACAGCTTTGCTCTGCGGACCTTGCCGTGACGGACAGTCTCGACGTCCACAACATTGGG